>CAZKUZ010000235.1:0-15663 GCA_964556045.1 uncultured Thermodesulfobacteriota bacterium
TCGGACGCGGGATCCATTCAGATGATCGCCAAAAACCATGGGCGAAACTACATTCTCAACGGGAAAAAGTCCTTCGTTACCAATGGGGGGGTCTCTCACTTTTACAGCACCTTCGCCAAGACGAACCCCCACCGGGGGAAACGGGGTCTTACCACGTTCGTCGTCCCGGCGGACGCGGACGGGCTCGTTGTGGGAAAAAAGGACGACAAGATAGGAATGCGGGGGATTCCCTCCACCTCCCTTTCCTTTAAAAACGTGGCCGTCTCCCACGAGAATATCATAGGAAAAAAGGGAGAAGGATTCCGTATCGCCATGGAGACCCTGAATCGATCCCGTCCCGCCATCGCGGCCCAGGCGGTGGGAATCGCCGAGGCGGCCTTGGAGTTCGCCATCCTCTTTGCCATGAAGCGCAGGCCGTTCGGAAAACCGATCGCGAAGCTGGAAGGGATGCAATTCATCCTTGCCGATATGGCCGCTTCTGTGGAAGCGGCCCGCAATCTGGTATACAAGGCGGCGTACTACCTCGACCACAATCACCGAAGCGCCACGAAGCTCTCGGCCATGAGCAAGTTCTTCTGCTCCGACATGGCCATGAAGGTTACCACAGACGCGGTTCAGGTCTTCGGGGGATACGGGTGCCTGAAGAGCCGTCCCCTGGAAAGGATGATGCGGGACGCCAAGATCACCCAGATCTACGAAGGGACCAACCAAATTCAACGCTTCGTCGTGGCCGAGCAGATGATCAAAGAGCACCTGGAAATCTACGACCGCTATTTCAGGAAGGAACTGGAAGAGATGGAGTGGGAGTAGGTTTTAGGTTGAAGTCTGAAGACTGAAGGTTGAAGTCCGAAAGTATTTAGCTTGAAATCCGGTGATCGCCTTGTCAAACCGTCAAGGGCCGGTCCATGGAACGATACTGAATGGCCTCGGCCACGTGCCGGGGCCTTATCTTTTCAGAGGCATCCAAGTCCGCGATCGTCCGGGCGACCTTCAGTATCCGGTGATAGGCGCGGGCACTGAACCCCAATTGCGCGATAGCTGACTCCAAAAGCGCCTCCCCTTCCCTGTCCAGCTCGCAATACCTTTTAATATCCCGCGTTCGCATCTGGGCGTTGGTGAAGATCTTCCGATGCCGTGAAAATCGCTCTGTCTGGAATGCCCTCGCCTTATTCACCCTCTCACGAATTTCCGCTGAGGATTCTCCATCCCCCCTGCCCTTGAGGGCCTCATAGGGAACAGCCGGCACCTCGATCTGGATATCGATACGGTCCAGCAAGGGCCCCGACACCTTCCCCCGGTAACGCCGAATCTGAAGCGGTGTGCAGGTGCAGGCGTGAAACGGGCTGGTGAAGTACCCACACGGACACGGATTCATCGCCGCCACCAGCATGAAACGCGCGGGGTAAGTCAGGGAAATGGCCGCCCTTGAAATGGTCACCTTTCCATCCTCCAGGGGCTGCCTCAAGACCTCGAGGACGTTTTTCTTGAACTCCGGGAGTTCGTCCAGAAACAGGACGCCGTTGTGGGCCAAACTCACCTCACCCGGCTTCGGGATGGTTCCGCCCCCAATGAGCCCCGCGTCGGAAATGGTGTGATGGGGCGATCGAAAGGGGCGGGTCCTGATCAAGGGGACGCTTTCATCCGTTAACCCGGCGACGCTATGGATCTTCGTGGTCTCGATACTCTCCTCAAAGGTCATGGGGGGAAGGATGGTGGGGATTCTTCGCGCCAACATGGTCTTTCCCGAACCGGGCGGCCCGATCATCAGGACGTTGTGACCCCCGGCCGTGGCCACTTCGATGGCCCGCTTGGCGTGCTCCTGTCCCCTCACGTCCGAAAAATCGATATTATCCCCCGCCTCGGCGGTCTCGATATCCCCGGTATCCGGCTCGAAGGGAGAGAGCGGTTTCTCCCCGTTCAGAAACGCCACGGCCTCATGAAGAAAACTCACGCCATAAATGGCCAGGCCTCTTACAACCGACGCCTCCCTCGCGTTTGCCTTGGGAAGGATCAGGCCCTCCAGCCCCTCTTCCCTTGCGGCCAGGGCAATCGGAAGGGCCCCTTTAATCCTACGAATCCCTCCATCCAGGGAAAGCTCCCCGGCAACCATAAACCGCGCGCAACGCCCTCCATCGACGATGCCGGCCGCGGACAAAATCCCAATAGCGATCGGGAGGTCGAACAGGGTGCCCTCTTTCTTCACGTCCGCGGGAGAAAGGTTAATGGTCACCTTCCTCGGAGGAACCTCGTAACCGGAGTTTTTCATGGCGCTCCGCACGCGGTCCTTGCTCTCTTTCACCGCGCCGTCCGGCAGCCCCACAATGGATACGTTGGGCAACCCCAAAGCCACATCGACTTCCACGTCGATGGGAATCGCGTCGATTCCCATGACCGCTCCTGTCCGAACCTTCGCTAACACCATACCATCCTTGAAATTAAATTACTGTTGTGAGATTATACTTTACAGAATGGAAAATCAAGGATTCGAAAGGGTCAGCCGTTGGAATTTCGCCAACTTGAAACCTTCCTAAAGGTAGCGGAACTCAAGAGCTTCAGCAAAGCCGCACAGGAAATCTTTCTGACACAACCAACCGTCAGCGAACATATTCGTCAACTCGAGGCCGAGCTCAACACGAGGCTTTTTCTCCGCACGAAAAAGGAAGCCATCCTGACCCCCGCGGGACGACTCTTCGTCAAACACGCGAGAAAGATCTTGAATCTCCGTCGACAGGTCACCCTGGAAATGGCGCGGTTCTCGGACACCGTCGAAGGGGAACTCGTTATCGGGGCAAGCACGATTCCCGGGGAGTACATCCTTCCCAAAATCATCGGCACCTTCCGGGAACAATTCCCAAAGATAAAGATCGAACTGAACATTTCCGACTCCAAAAAGGCGATGGAATGGGTCCTTGAAAGGAGGTGCGAGATTGCCTTTATCGGGTTCAACCCCAATCACAAGCTCCTTACGGCAATCCCCTTTTCCTCCGACACGATCGCCCCGATTATCAACGCGGCTCATCCCATGGCCCAAAAAGCACATCTTTCCCTCAAAGAACTTCAAACCATCCCCCTCGTCCTCAGGGAAGCGGGCTCCGGCACCCGGCGCGCCGTGGAGAAAATCTTGAATGAAAGGGGACTCTCCTGGAAGTCGTTCAATGTTGCGCTCATCGTCGGGAGCACGACAGCGGCCATTAATGCCGTCCTTTCCGGGCCGTTTTACTCCTTTCTTTCACTGAAATCTGTCGGGGAGATCCTCAACCGGCAGCAATTAAAACTTATCCACGTCCTTGAATTCGATGATATCCGACGTCAATTCTATATGATCCAAGGCAAGAAGGACTTGTTATCGCCCATGGCGAAATACTTCATTAAACATATTGAAACCATATCTTCCGAACCTACCTCCTCGTGATAAAAGATAAGCTATCAGAAAAATTCCATGAAATTATGCGCAAGGAGCTAACCGTTTGGCTGCTTTTCTCCCTGGCCATCCACATCGCCACACTCACGGCCATCGACATCATCAATCGGAAACACTTCATACGAATTTCCTCTCCCGGCCCCATCCAAGTCACGCTTATCGAGCCCCGTCCACAAAAAAAGCCCGCGGTCAAAAAGGCCACCAAGCCACGCGTAAAAATCCATAAGCAGCGTATTATAAAAACTATCCCTCGATCGAAGGTCGTCGTTCGGAAACAGAGGATCGTACGCAGAATCAAGAAGGGGGCCATCCCGACAAAGAACCCGAGAGAGGAACAGCTCAAAAAGGCCCTTGAACGAATCAAGAAAAATGTCCAGCAGCGGGAGGCCACCCCTCAAAAGCCCGCCCCCAAACCGGGCGGAGGGGGAACCATGGGGGAGAAAAACCTTTACTTTTCCGTGGTCAGAAACAAGGTCATGCAGGGTTGGGTCATCCCGGAGAACCTGATCGAAGACGTTTACAGCCTGGAGGCCATCGTCACCTTCACCATCTATGCCGACGGGCACATCTCAGACGTGCAGTTGGAAGAAAGTTCGGGGAACAAATATTTTGATGAATCGGTCTTGCGGGCCGTGAGGAAGGCCGCCCCCTTTCCGCCCCTGCCCGCCAACATCAAGAAGAGATCGATAGAAATCGGTATCCGTTTCCGTCCGGAGGAGAAGGAGATCGAGGGGTAACCCTTACCGGGGAGACGACCGCCTCTTCTTCTGCTGCACCGGAGGCATCGGTTTTTTACACTTTCGACAAAACTCGGCGTCCGCCGGATTCAGCGACATACAGTGGGGGCAATATCGAAATCCTTCCCTCTTTTTGTCGATTCCCTTGGTAATAAGGGCCAAACCGAGGATCGCCACGGCGATCCCCACGGCGTAGAGGGGTTTGAAAAAGGCTGTCTGCTTCCACAGCCATACGTCCAGCCGCACGATTCCCACTCCCAGGAAGGCAATGGCCGCCCCGATGAACCAATACTTCTTGTCACCCTTGATATAATCCTGATCAGTCATGGCAGACTGATTAATGGAGCAAACCGTAAGAGATGTAACAGGAACAGATGATAGCCGTTGTGATCACGCCGGCCACGGAGGGGCCGATACAGTGGGGAAGAATCATCGCCTCCGGTTCCACCTCCATGGCGCACTTCTGCGCGACCTTGGCCGTGGTGGGGATGCACGACACAGCGGCGATTCCCACCAGTGGATTGATTTGCTTCTTGCTGAAATAGGTAACGAGGAGCCCCCCTATTAAACCTCCCACGGCGGAGAGGATGAGGGCGATCATCCCTAAGAACATGATAAGAAAAACCGACTTGGAGAAAATCGTGTCCACACTGAGCAACGCCCCCAAGGTAAACCCGAGAAAAACCGTCGATCCGCTCAGAACCACGTCGTTGAGAAATTCCTGAAAGCGCTTTAAAGCCGCCGTCTCCTTGACTCCCACTCCGAAGAAGAAACTGGCAATCAACGGCGCCGCCACCGGAAAGAGGAGACAGAGAACGACACCCGCCACCACGGAAAAGGCGAATTTCTGGGCGGGGGAAATCACGGGCAGCTCCTGCTCCTCCATGGTTATCCCCCTTAAAGGCCTGGGGATCATCACCTTGATGATATAGGGATAGATCGCGTAGGCCACGCTCAAATAGACATAGGCCACCACGGTAATGGGCACAAACAGCTTTTTCGCCAACATCAGGGAGGTATAGAGGACAATGGGACCATCCGCGCCCCCGACCGACGCGATAGCCGCGGCCTCTTTGAAGGGAAACCCGAAGGCCACCGCGATGGGGAGGGTCAAGATGGTACCCATTTCCGCCATGACGGCGAGGAAAAAACTCAGAATCGGCCGGGCGATGAGAAAATCCACGTCCGTAATGACCCCAATCCCCATAAAAACCAGACAGGCGATCAGGCCATTGGTAAACGTGAAGGTATAGATCGGTTGGAGAAAATAGACCTGCAAGGCATCCATCAACTCGGCGACCTTGCTCGTCAATGGACTGAGAAACAACGTTCCCACACCCCCGGCCCCGGGGAGAACCAGCATTCCGGCGTTAACCATGCACATGGCAAACCCCATGGGAACCATCAAGAGGGGGTCAAGAATCTCCTTATACCCGAGATAGAGGAGAAACCCTCCCAAGAAAATCAGGAAAATCCTCCCAAACGCCATGATACCCGGGACCATGAAAAAGGTATGGAGCCCCGGAAAAAGTCCAACCAGTTGATCCACCATCGTCGCCTCTACCAGTTACATGCTGATTACTTTTCGGATACCGACAACCACCACCCCGACAAACATGGCCACCACGAAGGTAACCCCGTAAATTCCAAGGGCGATCTTCAAGGCCTGAACCCAATCCATTTCTATTCCACCACCGCGAGGAGGGAATTCCGGTCCACCGTGTCGCCGACTTTTACTTCGATGGATTTTACCACGCCATCGATGGGGGTCCGTACCGGAATCTTCATCTTCATCGACTCCAGGACCAGCAGCACGTCCTTTGCCTTTACCGTGTCCCCCGGTTTCACCTTGACTTCCAAAATCTTTGACAACATCTTCGCCTTAATTTCTTTTGCCATCATTGCACTCCTTTATTACAGTGGAATATTCCCGTGCTTCTTTTCAGGCCGTGATTCCTGCTTTTCCAACACCGAATCCAAAGCCACATAAAGCTCCCGACGCGTCTCGGAAGGGACAATCACCTGATCAACCAATCCATAAGAGGCGGAGAGATAGGGACCACCAAATTTCTCCATGTACTGTTGTTTTAATTCTTCCAATCGCTTCTGAGGGTCTTCTGCCGCGGCAAGCTCCTTCCGGAAGATAATTGCCACGGCGCCTTCCGCGCCCATGACCGCGATATCCGCCGTGGGATACGCCAAAACCCGGTCATAGGCCATATCCCTGCTACAGAGGGCGATATAGGCCCCTCCGTAGGCCTTTCGCATAATCAACACGATCTTGGGAACCGTCGCCTCGGAGTAAGCGTAGAGGATCTTCGCCCCGTGCCGAATAATGCCGTCGAACTCCTGCGTGGAACCCGGGAGATAGCCGGGGGTATCGATCAGATTGATGAGCGGGATATTGAAGCAATCGCAGAACCGAACGAATCTGGCTATCTTGTCCGAGGCATTGATATCCAAAACCCCCGCCATGAACTCCGGCTGATTCGCAACGATCCCTACCACATGGCCGTACAGGCGCGCGAGGCCCACCACCACGTTCATGGCGTATTCCTCATGGATCTCCAGAAAGCTCCCCTCGTCGAAGACCGCCTCGATGACCTCGTGAACGTCATACGATTCTTCGGGATCCAAAGGGATGATCCGGTTGAGGGCCTCATCGGGTGACAAGTCCCGGCTTGGTTCTTGATAGGGCGGCACCTCATAGGCGTTCTGGGGAAGATAGGAAAGAAGCCGTCGTACGGCTTCAAAACACTCATCCTCGCTGTCGTGCGCGAAGTGGGCCACACCACTGACCTGGGCATGGACATCCGCCCCACCTAACTCCTCGTGACCGATCTCCTCGCCGGCCACCCGCTTGATGACATCCGGGCCCGTGATATACATCCGGGAAACCCCCCGCACCATAAAAACAAAGTCGGAAAGGCCGGAGGCATAAACCGCCCCTCCCGCCGAGGGTCCCAGGATCAACGAAAGTTGCGGGATGACGCCAGATGCCAGGGAATTCCTCCTGAAAATCATCCCGTACCCGTTCAGGGAAAGAATTCCCTCTTGGATCCTCGCGCCTCCCGAATCGTTCATCTGGATCAGGGGGCATCCGTTGGCCATGGCCAGGTCCTGAATCCTCGCGATCTTCTGGGCGTGCATCTCGCCCAAAGAACCCCCAAGGGTGGTAAAATCCTGGGAGAAGAGGTAGACCTTCCGCCCGTTTATCCTGCCGTATCCCGTGATCACGGCATCTCCGGGCATCCGCTTCTTGTCCATTCCGAAATCGGTCACCCTCGATGTCACGAAGGGATTAATTTCCGAAAAGGAATCTTTGTCCAAGAGGCGCTCTATCCTCTCCCACGCGGTCAACTTGCCCTTCTTGTGCTGGGAGGCAACCCGCTTTTCCCCGTCTCTCTCTCGGATCGCCCGTTTCCTCTCCTCGAGGTCTTTGATAAGCTCTTCCATTCTTTCTTCCCTCCGCAGCGTTTATATGAGGAAATGCCTGTATTGTCAAGATAAAAGGGACTTTGGAGATGACTTGAACCCAAAAGGTTAAACTGATATAAGGTTGTAAGGGGAGTCATGAAACACCTAAAAAGCGACGACTTGGTCAAGGCTATCAAGATTCTTGAACTCGCCGCCCCCTTTTCGCTCCTTGATATCAAAAAGGCATACAAGGAACGTGCAAAGGCACTTCACCCGGACCGCGCTCCATCGGAATCCAAGGAAGAAAAGGGGATAAAAGAGGTCAACTGGGCCTATCACACCCTTTTAACCCATTTCGAGCGCGTCAAGGTCCCCCTGGATCTCCTCCTCTCCTCTTCGCAAACCGAGGAGGAATGGATACGCAGGCGCTTCTACTACGATTGGACGCCCCCGGAAGACAAAGAGGTGGAAACGGCATGAAAGAGGCAATGCTCTGGGAAAGCCTTCCCGACGAGAAAATCAGGTGTCGGTTGTGCGCTCACGCGTGTGTCCTCGCACCGGGGAAAAAGGGGATCTGTTACGTCAGGGAGAACATCGATGGGAAACTTGTCACCCACACTTACGGCAAGCTTATCGCCGCCCATGTGGATCCCATTGAGAAAAAACCACTCTTCCACTTCCAGCCGGGCAGCCTCTCCTATTCCATCGCGACGCCGGGGTGCAACTTCACGTGTAAGCACTGCCAGAACGCGAGCATCTCTCAGATGCCAAGGGAGCTTGGCATCGTGGAGGGAGAATTCGTCTCCCCGGAAGGCATCGTGACAAACGCCCTCTCCCACGGCTGCAAAAGCATCAGCTACACGTACACAGAGCCTACCATCTTCTTTGAATACGCCTATGAAACCGCCGTCATCGCCCACGAGCGGGGGCTCAAAAACATCTTCGTGACCAATGGGTTCATGACCACCCAAGCCATTGAAAAGCTTTCCGATGTGCTGGATGGCGCGAATATAGACTTGAAGGCCTACTCCGACGATTTCTACAAAAATATCTGCGGCGGGCGCTTGGAACCCGTCAAAGAGGCCATCATCGCCATGCACGAAAAGGGCATTTGGGTAGAAGTCACGACCCTCGTCATCCCGGGATACAACGACGCCCCCCATGAACTGGAGGCTATCGCGGATTTCCTCCTCTCCGTCGACCCAGAAATCCCGTGGCACATCTCCGCCTTTTATCCCACGTACCACTTGACAGACGCCCCGCCCACCTCAGCCAAAACCCTAACGAGGGCCCGGGAGATCGGGCTGGCCAGAGGGATCAAGTTCGTCTACACGGGAAACATCCCCGGCGATGAGGGCGAAAACACCTATTGTCCAAACTGTGGCAAGCTTCTTATTCACCGAGTTGGGTTCAACATTTTCGAAAACTTTCTCGAGGATGGGGTATGCCCGGCCTGCCACGCTCACCTTAAAGGCAGATGGCAGCAATGAAAAAGAAATCAAAAAACGATACAAAACAGAACACTATCGAACCCGTATCTGGGCAGGAGATAAGGAGCCAGAGGGAATCGAAGGGTATCAGCCTGGACGAGATCAAGGAAAGGACAAAAATCGGGAAATTCACCCTCAGATTGATCGAAGACGACATGTACTCTTCCCTCCCCGCTCCCGTCTATTTGAAAAGCTTCATCAAGCAGATCGCCCGGATGATCGGCATGGATCCGGAAAAAACCGCCGAAGGTTACCTGAAAAGGATGAATGAATCTCGAAAAAGGAAATAGACCCGAATGATCAAAAAACAGACATTGGCCGTCATCTTGGCGGGAGGCCTGGGATCCCGCCTCTACCCCTTAACGAAGGACCGGGCGAAACCGGCCGTGCCGTTCGGGGGAAAATACCGGATTATCGACTTCACCCTGAGTAACTGTATCAATTCCGGGTTGAGGAAGATTATTGTCCTCACCCAATACAAGTCCTCATCGCTCATCCGGCACCTCCGGGACGGCTGGACCATCCTGAACCCCGAACTGGGGGAGTACATCCTCAACATCCCGCCCCAGATGCGGATCAGCACGGACTGGTACCTGGGAACGGCGGATGCCCTCTATCAAAACCTCTACTTCATCGATTCCGCCGATCCCAAATACACCATCATCCTCTCAGGTGATCATGTTTACAAGATGGACTACTCGAAGGTCCTCTGGTATCACCGGAGGAAAGGGGCGGAACTGACTGTCGCGGCCAAGGTGGTTCCCATAGAGGACGCCCACCAATTCGGGGTAATCCACGCCGACGACACCATGCGGATCATCGGGTTCGAAGAAAAGCCTGAAAACCCAAAACCCCTTCCCAGCAACCCGGCCTTCGCCCTGATTTCCATGGGCATTTACGTTTTCAATACCGATTTCATGGTGGATGTCCTGAAAAAGGACGCGCAGGATCCCCATTCCTCGCACGATTTCGGGAAAGATATCATTCCCAAACTCATCGAAAGTCACAAGGTCTATATCTATCCCTTCGGGGGAACGAGAAAAAAGACCCGGCTCCCGGACGACACCTACTGGCGCGACGTGGGGACCCTGGACGCCTACTGGGAGGCCAACATGGACCTGGCCTCCGTCACCCCAAAATTCGATCTCTACGACCCCGATTGGCCTTTCCGAACCTACCAGGGACAATTTCCTCCGGCTAAATCCGTGTATGACAATGTCTCGGGGGGTCGCGTGGGCGCCGCCCTCGACTCCCTTGTCTGCGGGGGGGTTATCATCAGCGGGGGGCGGGTGATTCGCTCCATTCTCTCCCCCGGCGTCCGGATTCACAGCTACGCCGAGGTGGTTGAATCCGTGATCCTCGACCGGGTCGACGTGGGAAGAAGGGCTCGCATCCGTAAGGCCATCATCGACAAAGACGTGAAGATCCCGAGGGGAATGGAAATCGGATACGATTTGGAAGAGGACGCGAAACGCTTTACCATCACCGAGGGAGGTGTCGTGGTAGTCCCCAGTGGAATAGTCCTGTGAATCTGTCCCAAGAATTTCTGAAAGGAGAAAAATAGACGATGGAAAATAGCGCTCAAACCGAGGCCAAAACGGACACGGCTGGAAATCCCCCGAGTATCCAGAGAAACTTTATCTTAAAGGTAAAGGATGCCAATTCGAAGGAGATCAAAGACGCCCTAAAGGCCAAGAACATCGACGTCGTATCGCTCCTTGAAGTTCACCAAGAAACCTCGGAGGAGGAAAACGGTTAGGAAAAGCTCCTCCCGCCATTCATAAAAAAAGCGGGCAGTTTAACCTGCCCGCCTCAGGCCGCACTTCCGTGACTCCGGAAAGTTCAGATCATTCCTTGATGAGGCTCTCCACCTTCTTCTCTATCTCCTTTCCTATCTGCTCGTTGAATCCTATCATGTGCAACCGAATACGTCCCTTTTTATCCAGTAAAAAGATAGAAGGGATACTGCGCACCCCGTAGGCTCTCGCCACATCCATGGTGCCGAGGAGGATGGGATAGGTCACGCTGTACTTCTCGATAAAGCCCTTTAGCTGGTCGATCTCTTTGCGGTCAAAACTAATCCCCAACGCCACGAATCCCTTCCCCTTATATTTCTCATACAAACTTACCAGGTGGGGAACCGCCCGCCGGCAAGGGGGGCATCCGATCGACCAGAAGTCGAGCAGAACAACCTTTCCACGGTAATCTTTCAATGCCTTTGATCCGTCATCCAGGACATCCAGCTTGAAATCAGGGGCAAGGGGCGCGTCCACCTTGGACGAATCTTTCGACCCGCACCCCCCCATGCCCACGTTCCACGCGAAAGCAAGCGCCAGGAGGCAGACGGTAAAAACCAACCTTTTCGTGAAAAGTTTACCCATACGTCTCATGACACGACTTTATCGATCATGGATTTGAGATGGGCCTTCGGCACAACCCCCACGACCTGATCCGCGACCTTCCCGTCTTTAAAAAGGATCACGGTGGGGATTCCGCGAATCCCATACTGCCCCGGGGTCGCCGGGCTCTCGTCCACGTTCATCTTGGCAACCTTCAGTTTTCCCTTATACTCTTCCGCCAATTCTTCTATCACTGGTCCTATAATATTGCACGGGGCACACCATGGGGCCCAGAAATCCACAAGGGTTGGCATATCAGAATCGAGCACCTCCGACTGAAAATTTTCGTCATTTACATGCAACAAGCTGTCAGACATTTTTCATCCTCCTTTACCCTTTTTATCTTATTTCCTAATCTAATTGCCGCCTACTTATCGAATACCTACTTCCTTGTCAACCCTATGGGAAAAACGAACTCACCGATCCCTTTGAACGATATAATCCGCCAGACTTTCCAGAGCCTCACGTTCCGCTTTCATCGGCAGCAACCTCAGATGGCCTTTCGCCTTTTCCACGTGATCCTTGGCAAGGCCCAAAGTAGCCTCGATACCGTCATACTTTTGAATAATTTCCTGGACCTCCTTGAAGTCACGTGGCGCGATTTCATCCGACAAAACGATATCCTGAACTCGCTTCCTCTCGTCGCTCGTCGCTCGTTCCAGAGAAAGGATCAACGGCAATGTCACCTTTCCTTCACGGAGGTCTGTCCCGATCGTCTTTCCCAGGGATTCGTTCGTGGCCGTGTAATCAAGGCAGTCATCCACCAGCTGAAAGGCGATTCCTATATGAAGACCATATTCCTTCAAGGCGTTCTCGATCTCATCCGTCGCTTTTCCCAAGACAGCGCCAATCCGGCTGGCCGCCGATATGAGCACCGCCGTCTTACTCGTGATGAGATCCATGTACTCCTGTGTCGTGATACTGAGATCCCCGGTCTTCACCAATTCAAGGATTTCTCCCTCGGCCAGTTCCGTCGTCGCCTCGGCGAGGATACCCAGTATTTTCAGGTCGCCATCGTCCACCATCAAATGGAACGACTTGGAAAAAAGGAAATCGCCGACCAGAACACTTGCCTCACTTCCCCAGAGGGTATTCGCGGCGGGGTTTCCCCTCCGGATGTCCGCGTTGTCCACCACGTCATCGTGAAGCAGCGTCGCGGTATGGATAAACTCCACGATACTCGCCATCCTGACCGCGCGCTCTCCCCTGTAACCGTTCAGTCGCGAGCTCAACAGAAGGATGGCGGGCCGTATCCGCTTACCCCCGCTGGTAAGGATATGTTTCCCAATCTTCGCGATAAGGGGAACCCTCGAGGATAGGTATTCCTGAAAACTTGTCTCAACCGCCTTCAGGTCCTCTTCAATGATCGACAAATCCATGTTTAAACTATATCGGATTTAACTTTTCTTGTCAAAAGAGAATTAGGCCCGGAAGCATGGAAGAAGGTTTGCGCGAAAAGATTTCCGACCATCGACAAAAAGGGGGGACGACATCCCCCCTTTTTCCTGAACCGAAAAAATCTTATTCTTTTGTCGCCTCGACCCGCTCTTCCTGCGACATCTCCGCCAAACGCTTCACCTCGTTCACGTCCAGCCTTAGACCTTCCGCAACACGGGTCCCATAATCGGGATCCGCCTTGTAAAACACCGCCGCCTGACGTAGTTGTATCCTCTTCTGGGCATTGCCCAGATGTGACGTAATGTTTCCGATGAGGTGCTCCCGGTCTTCTTCCGTCATGACACGACGGTAGAGCTCGCCCGCCTGAAAAAAATCGTCATCCGTCAGCTGGTAGGCATGGCGCCTGGCCGGGCCCATAACTTCAAAATCCGGCTCTTTCGCCTCCTCTCGTGGCTCCGGACCTCCAAAGCTGTTGGGGTAGTAATTCGGGCCTGCCCCGCCATTGTCATCACAACACATGAACCCGTCCCGCTGATACGTCTGGACCTTTGCCGCCTTCGGCCTGTTGATCGGCAGAAGGTGATAGTTCGGACCCAACCGATGAATATGGGCATCGTGATACGCGAAAAGCCTTCCCTGCAGCATCTTGTCCGGCGAGGCGGCGATCCCCGGGACGAAATTTGAAGGAGAAAACGCGGCCTGTTCCGTCTCGGCAAAGTAGTTTGAGGGGTTGCGATCAAGGACCATCCTGCCAATCGTTATCGTCGGTATGTCCGAATGGAACCAGACCTTTGTCACGTCAAAGGGATCGAACCGATAGGCCTTCGCCTGTTCCGGCGTCATAATCTGAACCTCCACCCGCCAGGATGGGTATTCCCCACGCTCAATCGCCTCGTAGAGGTCCCGGGTAGCATGATCGGGATCCTCGCCCTTTAGACGTGTCGCTTCCTCCCGCGTAAGATTCTGAATCCCCTGTTCCGTCTTGAAGTGATACTTCACCCAGACATACTCGCCCTTCTCATTGTACCACTTGAACGTGTGACTCCCGTAGCCGTTCATGTGACGATACGACCTCGGCGTGCCACGGTCTGAAAAGAGGATGGTTACCTGATGAATCGATTCGGGCGTCAGCGAAAGGAAGTCCCAGAACATGTTGGCATCTTTCAGATTCGTCTCCGGATGGCGCTTCTGCGTGTGGATGAAATCGGGGAATTTCAGGGGATCGCGAATAAAGAAGACCGGCGTGTTATTTCCCGTCATATCGTAATTCCCTTCTTCCGTGTAGAACTTTACGGCAAACCCTCGCGGATCTCGCTCCGCATCCGCTGATCCCTTTTCACCCCCTACCGTGGAAAATCGGACAAACACCTCCGTCCGCTTCCCAACCTCGGAGAGAAACCCGGCTTTCGTGTAACGGGTGACATCCGCCGTCACTTCAAAATATCCATGTGCCCCCGCCCCCTTGGCGTGGACCACACGCTCAGGGATTCGCTCCCGGTTAAAATGAGCCAATTTCTCAAGCAGATGCGTATCCTGCATCAACACGGGCCCCAAACGACCCGCCGTCATGCTATGTTGATCCTCCCCCACAGGGATTCCAAAAACATTCGTGTATATCTTTTCACCTTTATCCATTTACGTCTCCTTTTTCCTCGTTCTATGTTAATACCTTAAATCGTACTCTTCTCTTTCAGACGCCATCCATGAAAACCACCTCCTTTTAGAAATGATACTACATAAGAAATATTCCTATTCTAATCTAAAATTTTTTACTCCCCTTCCTTCCTGAGACAATCCAGACAGATTCCCCTCAGTTCGACGTATCGATCCTCCACCCGGCCCAGGCTTTCAATGCCCTCGGGCATGGGGATCCCGTCTACCTCGTCCCATTCCAAATCAATGATCTTTTTACACCGGACACAGACAAAATGGTGGTGACGCCTCAAATTCGTATCGTAACGCGTCTTATCGGCCAGGTGATGAACCTTTTTGATGAGTCCGTGACTCTCAAAAAGGGAAAGGGTTCGATACACGGTATCGAAGGAAATGCTGGGAAAACGCCGCCTTATCTGCTCAAATACATCTTCCGCGGCTGGATGACCGTGCATCGACGCGAGGATTTGGAAGATCTCCAACCGCTGCGGTGTGACGCGCAACCCGATTTCCTTAAATATGTCTCTGGCGTCCTTATCCATTTTATATTTCCATCTTCATCCTGATTAAGAACATATCCTAACTAAAAATTAATGTCAAGTGCCTTTCATTGAAAATTCCCACGCGTTGCAAAAGTGAACGGGGTTGGATATGATGCGGCAAAAGCAATTACTGAAAAACATACTATTACCGTGGCGACAAACATAAAAGATCAACAAAACCCCCTACCATCAACCCCTGAAAAAATCTATCTGCACCCTGTAACCCTCGCGTTTGTAGGTCCTCAAAGCAACCTTGAAAAAACATTCCTTGAAAGATACTTCGCTACCTCCCTGCCCGTCGTAAGACTCACCCTGATTTTTGTAATTTTGATCTATGCCGCCTTTGGCATCCTCGACGCCTATCTCGTCCCGGAAAAGAAATCTGTCTTTTGGATGATCCGTTTCGCGCTTATTTGTCCAAGCATCCTGGCCCTCTACGGAATTAGTTTCTTACCCCTCTTCAACAAGATAATGCAGCCCGCCGTGGCGGGAATAGAAATTCTGGCGGGTGCCGGTATCATCTGGATGACCGTCCTCGCTCCACCGCCCGCGAGCTATTCCTATTATGCCGGCATAATTCTTATCGTTATCGTTGGATACACCGTT
>CAZKUZ010000236.1:0-1829 GCA_964556045.1 uncultured Thermodesulfobacteriota bacterium
GCTGTAATCGAAATCTTCGATTCTTCCGCGCAATTCGGGGAGATAACCGGGGGTTTTAATCTCATACTCCACCGTTCTCCAAAACAGCTCGCTTATGCGCACTTGCGAAATAACAGGAGTCGCCCCTTTTTCCGCGATCTCCACAAGTAACACGTTCCCGCTGTCCCTCTCCCCAAACTTGGTTGTTTCGTGCGTGCCGGAATAGGCCATACGCGGGACCTTCTCCTTATCTTCATAGATAGCCGTTGAATGCCAATGACCCAGCGCGAGATAATCAAGTCCTGACTTCGATGCCGCGTCTTTCGGGATCGGGAAACTCACCTCGTCCTGTTGAATGCCCTCCACGGTTCCATGGGCAAGGCCAACGCGGATCTTGTCTTCTTCCGCTTCCCGGGGAATCCACGCCGTGGGATTCTCTTTCGAAAATTTCTCCTTTATGGGACATGGATACAGGACCCCTCCCGGCACCTCTACAGGGGCTTCTTCAGTGAGGATGCGCACACTTTTACATTTCTCCCAAGCGGGATGTTCCCACACCGAGCCAGGAACCAACGGATCGTGATTACCTGGTATCAGGTAAAGGGGGACTTTAGACTTTGACAAAATATCCGCCACACGTTGGACAAGAAGACGCGAGACCGCGTTATCTTCGAAGATGTCTCCCGCCGCGAGGATAAATTCCGCCTTCTTATCCTTGGCAACTTTAAGCAATTTCTCAACGGTCTTCAGACGCGTCTCGCGTACCGTTTCCGCCGCCTCACCCACATGAACGGCCTTCATGCCAAGCTGCCAGTCCGCTGTATGGAGAAACCTCACCTTCCTACCCTTTCTCGAAATCGCATGCCTACTCTCGGGACACCTTTCTCCTCTCCTTGCCTCATCGGGAGAATTCCGTTCCCATCACCGAGTTGACATTGTTTTTATTTTATCCCTTTTTTCTCAAATTTTGTCAAGTACCCAAAAAAGAAGTGCCCTAAAAAATAACGATATTAAAGGAGTTCAGGCATTTCGCGGAAGTATTCCTTGACATCACTGCACGTAAAGGATAAAAAGCCAGGACAAAAACCTTTCGGAGGATTAGATGAAAGAACAGACCCTATCAATTATCAAGCCGGACGGCGTGAGGAAAAACCTTATCGGGGAAGTCATCCAGCGTTTCGAGAAAAACGGCCTGACACCCATCGCGATGAAGATGCTCCATCTCACGAAGGCGGAGGCGGAAGGCTTTTACTCCGTCCACAAGGGGAAACCCTTCTACGACAGCTTGACCGACTTCATGTCCTCCGGCCCCATCGTGGTCATGATCCTGGAGGGTGACGACGCCATCAACAAGAACCGGGAGCTGATGGGGGCCTCCAGCCCTAATGAGGCCGCGGAAGGCACGATCCGGCGCCAATACGCCGACAACATCGAACTGAACATCGTCCACGGATCGGACGCCCCGGAAACGGCGAAAACGGAAATCGCCTACTTCTTCAACGCGTTGGAGGTTTGCCCCCGCCCGTAGAGAAACATCCCGAGGGGGTCAAAGACCCGCCCCCAGAGCATCCTTCGACCCACACCCTGTCGCCTCCGGCTCAAGGGTGGCATGATCGATTCCCCACCTTTCCGAGAGGCGGCGGCGCACCTTTTCAAGAATCTCCTCACATCGAGTCAGGGGTAGATCCCCCATGAGGACGTGTGCCGTCAGGAGCCACTGCCCCGATCCCACCGTCCAGACATGGATATGGTGGAAATCGATCCCTTCAAAGGCCTGTTCCATGTCTCTTTTCAGTTCTTCGACGTCTATACCGGCAGGGGCCGCCTCCATGAGTATCTGGAAGGTTTCT
>CAZKUZ010000237.1:0-5784 GCA_964556045.1 uncultured Thermodesulfobacteriota bacterium
CTCATCGAGGGGAATGCCCTTTGCGACACCCATGGAAATCAAGGTGGAAGATCTGTAGATGGGAAAGGTGGGCTCACAGAAAAGAACCTCGTCTCCCGGGTTGAGAAACGTGCTGGAGATAAGGGTGATCAATCCGTCGGCCCCATTCCCCAGGATGATCTGCTCGGCTGGGATGCCGTGTTTTTTCTGAAGGGCCTCCCGCAATTCCCACCCCCCAGGGTCGGGATAGAAATGGACGTTCAGGGCGGCCTGAACAATGGCCTTGACCGCCCCGGGCGAAGGGCCGTGGAGATTCTCGTTGAAGCAGAGACGCGCCCGGACCTCTCGTTCGTCGGGTTTATCGGCGAGATACGGGGACAGGCCCTCGACGCTGTGACGGATGGGGATTTCTCCCCCTTTTCTGTTCTTTTCCATAAGCGTGATTTATCAGAACGTCACCTGGAAAGCAACCTCGGGTGAAGGCCCGAAAACCTACCAGGGGCAAAGGCTACTGGGTATAACCCTCCTTTTTCAAGGCCTCAAAGATACGGGTCCCCTGCTTTATGCTCTTAAAGATGAGGGCGGAGGTCATGGAGGCGGACGAAACGGCGTCCGTGTCGGGATTGTACTGAATGGGCTTCGTAATGTTTTTCCCCACGAGGGCCTTGCGGATCTTCTCCACGTCCGTTTCCTCGAAAGGCTTGTTGCCAAACTTCGTGACGTGGATGGGAATGAAGTCTTGAATAACCCCCTGGCGGTCGAAGACATAGATGAAATGGATGTCGTGGCACACATCGCAGACCTTTCCCTCGCTTCCAAGGGCGGCGAACCAGACATCCAGATTCCCCTCTTTTTTAAACTTTATCATGAAGGCCGGTGGAACCCCCTCGAGGGAAAGCTTGGTTATCTCCTCGGTCGTCATCCCGCGGCTCTTAAGCCTTTCGGTGATCATGGTCTTGAGTTCCTCTTCCGTAACCCCCGGATCGAGAGATTCGTAGGCCGACTTGTAAGAGGTCTTGGAGGCAGAAATCTCGCCACCGGCCAGGACCTCCCGCACCTTTTCCAAGTAGGCCGTCCTGTCTTCGATTATCCCGAGGTGGGTGTCTTTGACCACAAAAACGCCACCCTCTTTCTTCGCGATGAGCGTGAAGGGGGTTCCCCCCGGATATCCTATCCCCTCAAAGGCGAGAAAGTCCTGGTCCGGGATCAAAGGGAAAGGGATCCGCTTCTCTTGGCGGAAATGTATCAGTTGAATCCAGTTGTTTCCCACCCCGATTCCAAGCATCTTCACCCTGTCCTTGAGCTCGGGATCCTTCTTGATTTCCTTGTAAATCCTGTTCATCAGGTAGGCCTGTTGTTGGCAGTGATAACAATACTTGTTGAGAAATTCCACGATAAGCACTTCCGCTTTGATGTCGTTCAGCCGAAAGACCTCTTTGTCGGGCAGCCCGAGATAGTCACGATACTTCTTCTCCCGGGGACTGACCAGTTCAAGATCCGGGAAGCTGTCACCCACCTGAATGAGGGGAAAGGGCTTTTTCTCCCTCGCGTACGTAAACGCCCGGGGAACACTAAAAATGAAAACCACGGCAAAGGCCAAAAGAATGCCGCAGAAAGCCATCGAACCCCATTTTAACGATAGACGCCTCATGGCCAGCTCCTCTCCCTAAAGATTGATTCCGGGGCTATACCCCTGCTGATCGGCAATGACGTCGAGGTGCAATGAGGTGAGTTCTTCAAGGTCAAGAAAGAGGTGGAACCCTTCGGGCAAGCTACGTGAATCGATGACCTTCAGATACTTCCGGCAGAGGTGGCAGAGATAAATCTTATGGACTTCATCGCCTTCAATCTCCAGATATTTCAATTCCTCCTGCAGATCGTTGCCACAGAACGCGCACGCCATGCGTTTGTACTTCCACTCATGGCCGCAAATGGCGCAATGGAGATAAAGCTTTCCCCCTTCTCCGCGCAGGACACCCATGTCGGGCGGGAAACCACAAACGGGGCACTCGCCTTTCTCCCAAAGCCCCATCAGTTCTTCCGTGAGGACATCCTGAAAAGGGATCAGGCAGATCTTGAAGACATTCCGCAAGACAAAGAAGAGCAGATGGTTGTTGACATCCGGCAACTCAAAGAGGTAGGGGAGAAAGGTCTCGCTTCCCATCACGAACTGATCAATGAGCCGTTTGCCCGAGATCTTCCCATCAACCCTCTTCTCCGCAAGGACCTTAAGGTCCCTGTCAATCGCCGTGCTGAACCCCCCGAGCTTAGAAAAAAAGAGGTCCAGGAGATCATCGAAAGCCTCATCCGAAACCGGAAAATTTTTCCTGTCCACCAAAGGGAGACCCTCTTGGAACTTGTTCTCCATATAGGGAGAAAGGGGCATTGGTTTTAACTGCCTTCGAACCAGGCCGATTCCCTCCTCCGTTACTTCCATCAGACGTTCAAAGATGTTGAGCAGGGTCTCATAGGCAGGAATCGATTTGGCCTGTTCAACCCGCTTACGCTTCAGCTCGAGACAATCTCCTTCAAGGCAATCCGCCATCCCTTTCTCCTTTTGAGAGGATAAATCCCTCTTTGTCCTTATATTTAACTACTTTTGCGCGGGAACGCAAGGGCGGGGCCACCGCATTGAAGAATGTGACGACTGTTCCTGAAAGGTTACCTCCCTTCCCGCTTTATCTGCGAGCCGATTGAATTTGCCGAAGGGGTATGATAGCGTTTTCAAATCATGGAAAAAAACATAAAACGTTACTGGGATGTGCTGCAGGGAAAGGCCCCGGCCGACCTGCTCATCAAAAACGTCAAAATGGTCCACCCGCTCGGCATGGTGATCCGGGAGGGCGTCCTGGCCATCGCGGAAGGCCGGATCGCGGGCTGGAGCGAGATGCCGGCACGCAAGACCCTCGACGGGAAGGGGGCCTTTCTGACGCCGGGTTTAATCGACAGCCACATTCACATAGAAAGCACCATGCTTGCGCCTTCCGCTTTCGCGAAGGCGGTCATCCCCCATGGGACCACCGCGGTCGTGGCCGACCCTCACGAGGTGGGAAACGTGGCGGGGATGGAGGGACTCCGGTGGATGATGCGCCAGGGCAAGGAGGCTCCCTTTCGTTTCTTCTGGGCCGCGCCTTCCTGTGTGCCGGCCTCTCCCCTCGATACACCGGGCGCTGTGCTGGGGGTTCCCGAGATCGCCACCCTCCTGGAGATGAAAGACACGGTCTCCCTGGGCGAGGTCATGAACTATCCCGGGGTGATCCACGGAGATCCGGAGATGCACGCCAAAATCGCCGCGGCCAAATCCCGGGGGCTCGCCGTGGACGGTCACGCCCCGGGCCTTTCAGGAAGAGACCTGTTCACCTACGTGGCCGCCGGCATTGAAACCGACCACGAATGCACCACCCTGGAGGAGGCGGAGGAGAAACTTCGCCTTGGGATGCTCATCCAGATGCGGCAGGGCAGCGCCGAGCACAACCTCGAAACCCTGCTTCCCCTCATTGAATCCCGCTGGTGGGATCGGCTCCTGTTCGCCACGGACGACCGCAACCCCGTGGATCTCTCCGAGATCGGGCACTTGAACGAACACCTTCGGATCTGCGTCTCAAAGGGGGTAGAACCGACGGCAGCCGTTCGGATCGCCACGGCCAACCCGGCACGGCACTATCGTCTCGAAGGACTGGGAACCCTGTCGCCGGGCAGCCGGGCCGACGTGGCCCTCTTTCGGGACCTTACGGGCTTCGACGCGGAAACCGTCATCATCGACGGGGAGATCGTCTACCAGGAGGAGGAATTCGTCGCCTCTTTCGAGCACGGAAACCCCGCCTTCCCCGCCTCCATGCACGTGAAAGGGCTGACCCCAGACGCCCTGACGGTCCGGCGCGAAGGAGACATCCTCAAGGTCATCAAGGTCGTGCCGAAACAGGTCGTCACAGAAAAGACCTACTATCACGTCCCGCCGGGGGAGATCGTGACCACGAACATTCAAGAAGACATCCTGAAGATCGCCGTTTTTGAGCGCCATCACGGCTCGGGCAACGTGGGGGTTGGCTTCGTTCGGGGCTTCGGATTCCAGGCCGGCGCCCTCGCCACGACCGTGGCCCACGATTCCCACCATCTCATCGTGACAGGAACCAACGACGAGGATATGCTCCTGGCCGCCCGAACCAGCATCGACATGAAGGGAGGCATCTCCGTAGTTCGGGACGGCGAAGTCCTCGCGACCCTGCCCCTGCCCCTCTTCGGTCTCATGTCCGATCAGCCCCTTGAAAATCTGGTCGAACGGTTCAAGGAGGTTCACGCGGCGGTGAAAAAACTCGGCGGAGCCATCGAGGATCCCATCATGCAGATCAGCTTCCTCGCCCTGCCCGTCATCCCCTCACTGAAAATTACCGATCAGGGCCTGGTGGACGTGGACACGTTCCGGCACGTCCCCCTGTTCGGGGAATAGAAAGGAAGTTCCCATGACCACGAAAATAGACGAAAGTTTCCTCGACGAAACCATCCGCATCCTGCGGGATTACATCCGCATCGACACCACCAACCCCCCTGGCAACGAAACCGAGGCGGCTACCTACCTCGCCGGCATCCTGAAAAGGGAGGGGTTCAACCCCCTCATTGAGGAATCGGCGCCGGGGAGGGCGAATCTCATCGCCACCCTGAAGGGGAAGGGGGCTTCCAAGCCGGTCGTCCTGCTGAACCACATGGACGTGGTGCCGGTGGAGGCCGAGAAGTGGTCCGTGCCCCCTTTTTCCGGCGAAATCCGGGATGGATGCGTCTACGGACGGGGCACGATCGACATGAAGGGAATGGGCGTCCTGGAGCTGATGGCCCTCATCTACCTGAAACGGAAGGGAATCGTGCCGGATCAGGACCTCATCTTTCTCGCCGTGGCCGACGAGGAGACGGGCGGCGTCATGGGGGCCAAGTGGGTCCTGGAACACCACCCCGAGCTGCTCAACGTGGCGGGGGTCCTCAACGAAGGGGGAGGGGGTGTCATCCATGAAGGAAACCGATGGTACGAGGTCTCCACGTCTCAAAAGGTCATCTGCCAAACCCAGTTTCGCGTCGCGGGGGAGGGCGGGCACGCCTCGGTTCCCAAGAAACAGTCCGCCGTAACGGCGCTCATCGAGGCCCTGGACCGCCTTCGACGCCACACCTTCCCTTATGAGCTGATCCCGACCGTCCGGGAATACTTCAAGCGGGTGGCACCTTTACAAAAGGAGGCATGGCAGCCCGTCTTCGCCGACATGGAGGGGGCCATCGCGAGAAACGATCCGATTCTCGATGAAATCATGGAGGATCCGGCCTATCACTCCATGACCCACAATACCGCGGCCATCACGGTCCTACGGGCGGGTGAGAAGGTCAACGTCGTTCCCACGGAGGCCACGGCACGGGTCGACTGCCGCTTGGTCCCGGGGACCGCGCCGGAGACCTTCCTCGACGAACTGCGTGCCATCGTCGGGAACCCCGACGTCGATATCCAGGCCACCTTCACTGGCGTGGACAATCCCCCCTCTTCACACGACAGCCCTATTTTCCACGCCATCGAAAAGGCCGTGGAAATGCACGACCCGGGGTGCATCGTTACGCCTCACCTCGTCCCGGGGGCCACCGACAGCCGCTACTTCCGCGCCGCGGGCATCGACTGTTACGACTTCATCCCCTTCCGCCTCACCGTCGAGGAACGGATGCTCATCCACGGGATCGACGAACGAATCTCCATCGAAAACATGAAATTCGGCGTGGAGACGATGATCGATATCCTGCTGAACCTGCAGGATTGAGAGCAAACCCTTTACGATT
>CAZKUZ010000238.1:0-1901 GCA_964556045.1 uncultured Thermodesulfobacteriota bacterium
ACACAAGGGACCGGCAAGGGTCTTCAATTCGGAGGAAGAGGCGGTAGACGCCATCTTGAAAGGCAAAATCAACAAAGGAGACGTCATCGTCATCCGCTACGAGGGCCCCAAAGGCGGACCGGGAATGCGGGAGATGCTGGCCCCCACCTCCGCCATCGCGGGAATGGGACTGGACAAAGACGTGGCCCTGCTCACCGACGGCCGATTTTCCGGCGGAACCCGAGGCGCCTCCGTCGGTCACATCTCGCCGGAGGCCGCCCAGGGGGGACCCATCGCCATCGTTCAAGAGGGAGACGAGATTCAGATCGATATTGACAACAAGAGCCTCACGCTCCTCGTTCCCGAGGAAGAGATCGCCGAAAGGCTGAAGACATGGACTCCGCTTGAGCCCAAGATTAAGACGGGATACATGGCCCGTTACGCCCGAATGGTTGAATCCGCCGATACCGGGGCCATCTTCAAAGGCTGAGAAAATGTTGACAAACAACCCACAAAATGGGATAGTGCATCACACTTCACGCGGGAAAGTGATTGAACGTTAAGGAGGCAGAATGGGATTTTTCGCGAAACTCATGGGATTGGAAAACGCCCCAAAAGAAATCCCAAAATTAGGTCGAAACGACCCCTGCTGGTGCGGCAGCGGGAAAAAATATAAGAAGTGCCATATGGAATCCGACATGCGTCGGCTCTCCAAGATCCGCGCTTCCCGGTGCACGACCAGCTCTTGAAGCAGATGACCTTGGATACCGTGGGTATCCCAAAAGCCCGATCTTCCTCATACTAACATAGCCCCAAAAGGCAACACTCCTCTTTTCCCGTTACATACAATTGTCATCGGCATTAAAATCCTGTATAGATGTAAAACCTAACCACTGACACGAGAGGGGATTATGTACGACTTGATGGAAGGCAAGAAGGCCTTGACGGAAGAAGTTAGAAAATTTGTCCAAGAAATGGTTGTGGAGAAGGTCAAGGAAATCGAAGAGACCGACGAATTCCCCTGGCACATGGCAGAGCACTTTTTCAAACGTGGGTTTTTGACCCTCCTCATCCCCACCGAATACGGCGGGTTCGGCGGGAGCATCATGGATTTCTGCACCGTGGTTGAAGAAATCGCCAAATATTCCGCCTCTCTCGCCCTTCTCATCATCGTTCAGACGGTGGGAACCCTCCCCATCCTCCTCTTCGGGAATGAAAAACAAAAAAAGGAGTTCCTGGAAGACATCTCTCACAATCACCGTCTTATCGGCTTCGCCCTGACCGAACCAAAGGCCGGCTCGGACGCGGGATCCATTCAGATGATCGCCAAAAACCATGGGCGAAACTACATCCTCAACGGGAAAAAGTCCTTCGTTACCAATGGGGGGGTCTCCTATTTTTACAGCACCTTCGCCAAGACGAATCCCCACCGGGGAAAACGGGGTCTTACCACGTTCGTCGTCCCCGCGGACGCGGACGGGCTCGTTGTGGGAAAAAAGGACGACAAGATAGGAATGCGGGGGATTCCCTCCACCTCCCTCTCTTTTAAAAACGTGGCCGTATCCCACGAGAATATCATAGGAAAAAAGGGAGAAGGATTCCGTATCGCCATGGAGACCCTGAATCGATCCCGTCCCGCTATCGCGGCCCAGGCGGTGGGAATCGCCGAGGCGGCCTTGGAGTTCGCCATCCTCTTTGCCATGAAGCGAAGGCAGTTCGGGAAACCAATCGCGAAGCTGGAAGGGATGCAATTCATCCTCGCCGACATGGCCGCCTCTGTGGAAGCGGCCCGCAACCTGGTATACAAGGCGGCGTACTACCTCGACCACAATCACCGAAGCGCCACGAAGCTCTCGGCCATGAGCAAGTTCTTCTGCTCCGACATGGCCATGAAGGTTACCACAGACGCGGTTCAGGTCTTC
>CAZKUZ010000239.1:0-2486 GCA_964556045.1 uncultured Thermodesulfobacteriota bacterium
AACCCTTTCCCCATCTCCTCGAAACCCTTATACAGGAAGAACTCAACAAAAGGATACCCCATGTGTGAAGTAAACGCCTATCTCCGGAAAGAAGACAAAGAGTCCCTGATCATGGAAAAGGTTTACAAACTTGAAACGACCGAGGGACAAATCCGTATTGAAAACCTCTTTGGAGAGCAGAAATTCATCACCGCTCCGCTCAAGGAAATACACTTCGACCAGAACAAGATGATCTTTGTCGAACCTAACAATAACCCTTGATTTTCCACACCTTATCCACATTCCTTAAAGGGTCAAATTACCTATGGTTTTCTGTAAAGGCTTATAAATACATGATTTTGCTTTGCAGGTGTAACCTATTGAAATTACAGGGCATTTATATGAACAAATCGTGTGCAAAATGCTTTTTTTCTAAAGAATTAAGGCAGATAGGTATGATTCGCACGCGGTTATCCACAACTTACCCACAAATTTTGTGGAAAAAATAATAACCCCTAAAAATAATTGAGAAAAAGTGCTTGTAGCAATTTCAGTACCGCGTTAACACCATTCACAAGAGAGCTAAAACCATGCAGCAATCCCCATTTAAGACGATCGAATGGAAAGAAGACGGAATCGTCATTCTCGATCAGAGAAAACTCCCAACCAGGGTCAACTACGTCACGTGTCAAGACCCCCAGTGCGTCATCGACGCCATCAAGACCATGGTCATTCGGGGGGCCCCGGCCATCGGGGTCGCGGCGGCCATGGGCTTGGCCTTGGGGGCGGAACAGTCAAACGCCCCGACAAAGGAAGCGTTCCTCTCCGATTTCGAGGCACTTTGCGACCGATTCGCCGCCTCCCGTCCCACGGCCGTGAACCTCTTCTGGGCCATCACCCGGATGAAGAGACTCGCCAAGGAAACGCCTTTCGCCTCCATGAAGGAAACACTCAAGAACGAGGCCTTGAAAATCCTGGAGGAAGACATTGAAATCAACCGGGCCATCGGAAATCACGGAAAAGACCTCATCCCTCAAAAGGCCTCCATCCTGACCCACTGTAACGCCGGCGCCCTGGCCACGGGAGGATTCGGCACGGCCCTGGGGGTCATCTACGCCGCTGCCGAAGAGGGAAAAGAAATCCAGGTCTATGCCGACGAAACCCGCCCCGTCCTTCAGGGCGCGAGGCTCACCACCTGGGAGCTGCACCAGAACGGCATCCCCGTGACCCTCATCACGGACAACATGGCGGGCATGCTGATGAAAGACAAGAAAATCGACCTCATCATTGTCGGCGCGGACCGTATCGCCGCCAACGGGGACACGGCCAACAAGATCGGCACCTACGGCGTGGCCGTTCTCGCCCGGCACCACGGAATCCCCTTCTACGTGGCGGCTCCCCTCTCCACGTTCGACCCCAGCCTCGCCACGGGTGACGCCATCCCCATCGAATACCGGGACGAAAAAGAGATCTTCTATACGGGAAGGAAGCGCATTGCGCCCCGCGGAATCCGGGCCTTCAACCCCGCCTTCGATGTCACCCCCCATTCCCTCATCTCGGGCATCATCACGGAAAAGGGGGTATTTCGACCCCCTTACAATGAAGCGATTACACGCGCCTTCGCCTGAAACAGGACACGACGCGGGTTATTTGGCTATTTCGGGAAGGTATCCCCGCCGTCCGGCCTTACATCGTAGAAGCTGTGGAAATGCCATTTCCTGTATTCTTCGTCAAACTCGTACCACTGGATCTTCTTCCAGAAGGCGCCTTCCAACTGGCTGATTAAGTCCGGCGAAATCTTTTTTCCGCTCTGCAGTTCCACTTTCATGTTCTTCAGGATGGCCTCGGGCTCAACCGGCACGCTGCCCCCCACCTGTTCAATGTCATTATAGATCGCCATCGCCTTCGAAACCTTTTGAATCCCTTCCTCGTATCTTCCCTCACGCAAATCGACGAGGCCGAGGATTCCCAGCGCCCTGAAATCGCCCGGATCCACCTCATGGGCCGCCTTCGCGTATTTCGCGGCCTTTCCGATGTCTCCCAGACGATACTGGACCTGAGCCATCGTGGCATTGGCATCCACATCCTTCGGATTCATCTTCAGGACCTCTTCCAGCTCCGGAAGGCTCCCGCGAAGGTCTCCGATGGACACCTTGTACTTGGCCATATAGTTCAAATCGGCGCTCTTGTACGCGACACCGCTGCATCCCGTCATTCCGAGGAAGACGACCCCGACCGCCAGAGCCACCCACATACCATATCTTTTCATCACCCTGTTCATTTTTGTCACCTCCTCTTTTAGAAGCTAAGAACATCTCATCAAAAGGCAAGCCTCACTCGGATATTTTCCGGTCTCGCACTCCCTTGACTCATCTTCCACAAATGCTTTAAGATACCGGGCAAATCACACCCCAGGGGGTAAGCATGAAATTACACGAATACCAGGCCAAGGAAATCTTCAGAAAATGGGGAATCCCCACCCCGGAAGGGGCGGTCGCCTTCAGCGG
>CAZKUZ010000240.1:0-2693 GCA_964556045.1 uncultured Thermodesulfobacteriota bacterium
AAAACAAGTCAGAAACTTGAGTTATTAATTTATACTCCCCTCTCCCCAATATATAACTCGCCATAAAAAAGAGCAATAAAAAGGCCGAAAAAACGGCAAAAAACGGAGAAAGGATGATCCCTCTATATGGAATAAAAGAAAATCGTTTTCCCATCACTATTCACCCTCACAGGGTATGCGTTATTCACGACACCGCTCGTAAAAAAACCACATCACATTTTCATATAAAATTTCAATAATACAAATACACGTTATCTCTTTCACTTATCATTATATTATACAATCTACGCTTGTCAATAAAATATTACTTTATAGGAATAAAGTATTTAGATGTAAAAAAACGGCTCTGTTGTTTTCGTTTGTCTCGTTTGTTTTGTTAGTGAAAAACGGACAAAGGAGGCCCGCGGCAAAGGGAAAAGGGGCGCCTCACGCGACGCGGGCGGCGGGGATCGTCGAATTCTCCCTAATCCGGCATCATCCAGGCCACGTCATAGGGAGCAAGATCCAAGGGCAAGGCCCCTTCCTCCATATCCATGGAAACCTTCCTCACCAGGTCGTGCCATCGATGGGCGTCGATTCCCAGTTTCTCCCTCGGAATCCGCAGCTCAATACGGCGGTTGGAAATATTGGTCACCGCAAGGATCGGCTTTTCGTTATTTTCCGGGATTCTCACCAGGGCGAAGACCCGTGGCGACACATTCAAAATTTCCTGTGGCACGTTGGGATGGAAGGCATAGGTCCGGGTTCGGATCTTCAAGAGTCTCAACAGCCGTGTCACGATCTGCATGAGCTTCGAATCGGGGTTCTCGGCCTGGGCGAGAAGCTCTCTTTCCACGATGGACACCCGGTTGATATCGCGCTTGACCCCGCTCTTTTCCACAACAGAGGGATCGTTCCCCGTTCCGATCAAGCCGTGGAAATAGATGCCCGGCACCCCACGCAACGCCAGGGCGATGCTCCGGGAGGCCACGAACCGCTTGGCCTTGATTTCAAGGGGCTCCCCGTCCCCCTCGGCGTTCAAGGCACCGTACCACGTGGTATTGATCTCGTATGGCTCCTGCCCTCCGTCTCCCAAGGCCTTGTAGGAAACGAAGGCCCCGTGGGTCTTGGCCCTTTCGATCATGGCGTCGATCTCCTCCCGGGAGAGGATTCCCTTGACGCCCATCAGCCCGACCCCGTCATGGGTGTCGAGGATGTTGAAAAAAGTCGTCTGGTGCGAAGGATAGTCCAGTGCCGCCGCCCACTCGGACAGTTTCGTGGCGTCTTCACTGTAAAAGGTATGGAGCACGAGGGGGGGAAGCGTAAAGTTGTAAACCATCTGGGCCTCATCGTAACCGTTTCCGAAGTAGGAGATATTCTCCTCGTGCGGCACGTTTGTCTCCGTAACCAGGGCCACGTTGGGGGCGCCGATATCCAAGACGTCCCTCAAGAGCTTGATGATCTCGTGGGTCTGCTCGAGGTTGGCGGAAGAGGTCCCCGGCTCGCTCCACAAGTAGGTTACCGCGTCCAGGCGCACCAGGTTGGCCCCCTTTCGGACGTACAGGAGGAGGGTGTGCACCACCCAGGCGAGGACGAAGGGATTCTTGAAGTTCAGGTCGATCTGGTCGGGAGAAAAGGTGGTCCAAACCCAGATGGGGCCGTCGATGGAGTAGTATTTCGTCAGGATATCCGAGGTGCGGGGCCGCACAAGCATTCTTCGCTGTTCCGGTGTCAGTTCGTCGGGCGAGTGAAACACGATGGCGATGTCCTTGAAGGTCGGGTTCCCGTTCAGCATCTCCTTGAAGGCCCGGCTCTCCGCCGAGATGTGGTTGAAGACACCGTCGAACATCATTCGATACTTCTCCGTCATCCTTTCGATGTCTTCCCACGACCCAAGTTTGGGATTGACCGTCCAGAAATCGGTGATAGAGAATCCCCGGTCGGAGGAGTAAGGGAAAAACGGCAGGATATGGAGGATATTGATGACCTCGCTCACGCGCGCCCGCTCGTCCAGAAATTCCGCGAGGCCGGTCAGGGGGGAATGCTCTTCCGTGATGAGGAGGTCCCCGTAAGTGATGAGGGCCACGTCCTTTTCCGTGAAGCGGTTGGTCGGGTCGACCTGTTTCTCCAGGGCCTTCATTTCGTCCGTCTTGTGGGCGTGGTGCACTTTCAGGGCCCGCTCCAGCTCCGGGGTCCATTTACGGGCCACCTCTTCGCCGTAGAGGGATTCCAAACGAGAGAACAGCTTCTCCCTGTCATCTTCCGAAATCTGAAAAATCGGCTTGGTGTAGTCGGGGTTCTCCAGGTAGCGCATGAAGTCGAGTCTCGACGCGGGGTAGTCTGGTCGCTTTGAAGACCCATTCGCCATGGCATTCTCTCCTTACCTCTAATCTTGGGTTTCAATGGTTCCTCGAATTTTGCGTTTTTATCATAAACTCTTTTGGACTTCAAACCGGTGCCCTAAAAAATACTTATGAATCTTGTCGTGAATTGTGATAAAATAACCTGTTATGGAAAAGAAACTCATCGTCGCGGGCGCCCGCGAGCACAACCTGAAAGATATCACGGTGGAAATCCCCCGGGACACCCTCACGGTCATCACGGGGGTGTCGGGATCGGGAAAGTCGTCCCTCGCCTTCGACACCATCTACGTGGAGGGGCAGCGCCGCTACGTGGAGTCCCTCTCCGCCTACGCCCGCCAGTTTCTCGGGCAA
>CAZKUZ010000241.1:0-1796 GCA_964556045.1 uncultured Thermodesulfobacteriota bacterium
GTAAACGGGGAGGCGAACCACAGCCATCGCCTCTGGGGGCTTCTGGTATTTCGGTTGTGGAAAGATCATTTCGCGCAAGAAGGAGGATTCGCCCATTAGTCTTCCAAAGGTTCTTCTCATTTTTCCCCCTAAGGGATTTTCATCGAAGGAGCCGCTACCGGCCCTGGGCCTGATCTATCTCGCCGCCATGCTGGAGCGGGACGGGATCCCCGTGGAGATTCTGGACGCGGCCGTGGAGCATCTCTCCTGGCGGAAACTCAGAAAGAGGATCAGGGAGATTTCGCCGGATATCGTCGGGATTACCTCATTGACGGAGTTTCGTTACGAGGCCTTCCAGACGGCGCGGGTCGCTCGGGAGGTCCTTGGGAAGGAAGTCCCCATCACCATGGGAGGCCCGCATGTTTCCCTCACGGCGGACGACACCATGCGGTTCCAACCCGAGATCGACGTGGTGGTGCGGGGAGAGGCGGAGTATACCTTCCTGGAGCTTGTGTACGCCTTGTGGGAGGGGAGGGACCTCTCCGGTATCCGCGGGATCAGCTACCGGAAGAACGGGGAGATCATACACAATCTTCCCGCGGAGCTGCCCGCCGATCTGGACGCCCTGCCGTTTCCGGCCCGGCATCTGATGGACATGAAGCGATACAACTTCCGTCTCGACGTTCCGGGGAAGGGGAACCTTCCCGCCGCCCACATCATCACCAGCCGCGGCTGCCCCTTTCACTGTTCTTTCTGCGCCACGAGCAAGCTTTCGGGACGCCGGTGGCGTCATCGGTCCCCGGAAAACGTACTGGCGGAGCTGGAAGACATCCTCCGGAAACAGCCGGAAGTCAAGGCGGTCTGGTTCTATGACGACACCTTTACCATGAACAAGCGCCGCGTGGAGGCCATCTGCGACGGGATCCTGGAGCGGAAGCTGGATATCGCCTTTACCTGCTCCATCCGCGTGGACACGGTCAATTATGAATTGTTGAAGAAGATGCGGGACGCGGGCTGTTTCAAGGTCTTTTTCGGCGTGGAGTCGGGATCGCCGAGGATCCTGGACGAGGTCTGCCAGAAACAGATCACCCTGGAACAGGTCGAGACCGTCTCCCAGTGGTTGGACGAGCTGGGAATCGAGAAGAATCCCGGGTATATCATCAGTTTCCCCGACGAGACGCGTAAAGACGCGGAACAGACCTTGAGTTTCATGAAAAAAGTCGGGGGGATTGCCTCCATGAGCCTGCTGCGCATCTATCCGGGGACGCGCATCGAGGAGGTGGCCCGCGAGCGGGGGATCCTGCCTAAGGATTTCTCCTGGTCCCGGGACGACCAGCCGGTTCCGAATCAGTTCAGCGCGGCCCACGGGGAATCCCCCATCTTTATCGACCGCTTGAGCTGGGACGAGCTGTCGGATCTGACCCTCCAGTGGGCGCAGTATCAGGGGATCTCCCCCTGGAAGAAGCTTCCGGAGGTTTTGAGGAATATACGCTCGTGGGAGGACTTCAAACACGTGTGGACGATGGGATGGCGGTATTTGAGGAAAAAGGTAAGAAATGAAAAGTGAAAGGCGAAAGGCGAAAGGCAAAAGGCAAGAGGTAAGTGAATAGTTGCTGAAAATAACGGGGTCTTTAAGGTGTGGACTTGATGGGATGATAAGGAACAATCGATGAAAAAGCTGGATCAGTATAAGACGTTGATGAAGATGTACCGGGCGTATCGGAAGGGGGTGCTCCGGCCGTCCTATCCCCCGATTCGCCTCTGGATCGAGCCGACCAACCGGTGCAACCTCCGGTGTGTCATGTGTCCCAACAGCT
>CAZKUZ010000242.1:0-3117 GCA_964556045.1 uncultured Thermodesulfobacteriota bacterium
GAAGGAACTGGTTGGTTTCATTTCGGAGGCGACAAACGCGTCTCCCCTTCCTCTAAAGATCCCAGTACCCGTGGCCTCCGTGATTGCATTAGGGTGTGAAATCCTGTATAAGCCGTTGCGGAAGCAACCCCCGATTCACAGAAGGAGATTGGGGTTTTTCCTGCGCGATCAGTCCTTTGATATCTCGCTGGCGCGACGGTGTTGCGGTTACGTGCCGGAGATAGGCCTGCCGGAGGGAATCCGAAGGACGGTCGCGTGGTATCGATCCCAGGGTTGGTTATAGACGATGAATGAGCGTAAACAGACGGAATTCGGGCATCTGCTGACGGCGGACAATCGTTCCAGTTTCGCCAAATACCGGGAATTGGTCATTGGACGAGGGGGATGGTGGGAACTGTTTCGTTACGAACTGGTCATGATGCTCGCGACTCCCGTACCGGGGGCGCTGGGGTATTGGCTGCGGAAGGTGTCCTATCCCTGGATGCTGGGAAGGGTGGGACGGGGAACGGCCTTCGGGAGGAACATGATGGTCCGGAATCCTTCGAAAATCTTCGTCGGGAGCCGCGTCGTGGTGGATGACAGTGTCGTTCTCGACGCCAAAGGGATAGAAACGGGGCAGATTACCATCGGGGACGAGGTGGTGATCAGCCGGAACAATATCCTTAGCTGCAAAGGGGGATACATCAAGGTAGGGAATCACACGAATATCGCCCAGAACTGCCTCATTCATTCGGAGGAAAGGGTCGAAATCGGGGATGAGGTGATCATCGCCGCCTATACCTATATCGTGGGAGGCGGAAACCACGACTACAGCCGGCTGGATGTGCCCATCATTGAGCAGCCCAACCTCCACAAAGGGGGAATCGTTATTGAAGACAACGTTTGGATCGGCGCGAGGGTGACGATTCTTGACGGGGTGACTGTTCATTCTGGATCGGTGATAGGGGCGGGAGCGGTGGTGACGGAGGATGTGCCTGAAAACTGCGTGGTAGCCGGAATTCCTGCGAAGGTGGTGGCGGAGCGGTCATGAAAGGGTTCAAAAGCACGGTTTTCATCAAGATCCCCGTCAGCCTGATCCTGATCGGGTGGATCGTCTACAAGGTTGATATCGGCAAGGTGTGGGAGATTGTTCAGCAGGCCAAGGGGTGGTGGCTCCTGGCCGCGCTCTTGCTGCATATTTTCGGATACTGGATCAGCGGGGAACGGTGGAAGGTCCTGTTGAAGGCGCAGGGGGTGGAAGTTCCGCTCAGTTTGACCATAAAATCCTATCTCGTGGGGACCTTTTTCAACCAATTCCTGCCTACGATCGTGGGCGGGGACGTGGTCCGGGGCATGGACACGGCGAAGCCCTGCGGTTCCCTGACCAAATCTTTGACGATTATCCTGTTCGAGCGTTTCACTGGGATTCTCGTATTACTTATGCTGGTAAGCACCGGAATCGCCCTTCAAATAGGAAGGTTCAAGGAGGTTTCCTATTGGCCGGTGTTTGTTCTTGCTTTTCTCGTTGTCGGCACCGTCGTTTTCCTCTGGAAAGAAGGGATCGATCTGGCTTTTTTGGAGCGCAGGATTCCGTTCCGGTTCGGGAAAGCGGTCGTTCATAAAATTTCCACGGTTCTCGATATCCTTGTCCAATTCCGCTCGCATCCCTGGCCTCTGTTGAAGGTTATTCTCCTCGGGCTGGCCCTTCAGCTTTTGTTTATTCTGCACTATTTTGTGTTATCCATTGCTTTTTCCCTGGATCTTCCCTTTAGTTTTTTCATGGTGGTTATCCCGGTGATCTTCCTTCTGTCCATGCTTCCCGTCTCCATCAACGGAATCGGGGTCCGGGAGAACCTGTTCGTCTATTTTTTTGCCAAGGTTTCCGTGTCCCCGGAAAAGAGCCTGGCCATTGCCTGGATGGCGTTTGTTATGATACTGTTCTACGCTCTTATCGGGGGCGTGATTTATATGGTAAGAAAAGGAGAAAAAGAGTCGATCTCGGAAATCGTGGATGAGAGTGAGAAGTTGTTTGAGTAGGATAAGGATAGAGGTAAAATATCCCTCTGTTTTCGGAGTTTTGCTCCTGTTATTTTTCGCTTTTCCTCAAAATTCTTTTTGCGGGAAGGGGAAGATACCGGGCCAAAAGATCCATTTTGTTAGTGGGGGGTACAGGCTTTTTGGTTACTATTTCCCTCCGGCGAAGGATTTCAACGGGAAGGGAATCGTCTTGTGTCCCGGGGCGAACGATAAAGGATGCAGCAACGTTCTGTTCCCGGAGATTTGCAAGCGGTTTGCGAAGCTGGGGTACGCGTGTCTCACGTTTGATTTTCGGTGTTACGGCAAGTCTGAGGGGCCGTCCAGGGTTTCCTCGTTTGAAGACTTGAATTTCACGGAGGACGCCGTCTCCGCGGTGACGGCTTTGATAAAACAGGCTCCGCCCTTGAAAGAGATTATCATGATCGGGCATTCCATGGGAGGAGGCGTGGCCGTCAGCGCCGGTGTAAGGGACAGCCGGATCAGCCAGATCGTCTCGATTTCGCCGGGTAGGAGGGCGACCGAGCTTTTTCTCCGGAAGGGGGCCCCGCGGGGGCTGGAGTGGATACGGGAGCGGATGCTGGAAGATATGACGATAAAGATTTCCATCTCGTTGCCGGTTTTGAGGGAGGTGACTCTCCCTATTATTATAGACAGTTACCGGAACTTCGTATTCCTGAAACCGATTCTCTTTATCGAGGGAACCTATGAAGATTCGAAAGATATTGCTTTTTTGACGAAATACGTGCAAGACATCAAGGTTCTGAACAGGAAAGACCACATTCTGCTTCCTACGAATCACTGGATCGGAACGGCCAACGGGACCAAGGTGGTTTTTCCCGTGGCGATCCATATCCTCGTGGTGACAATCGATGCATGGATCCGGAACGATGAACCCCGCCTTCTGGATATCCTTCGCAGGGTAAAACACAGTAAGAGATTGCCAGTCAGGACGGTGCCGGAAAAGTGACGCATTCATGGCTTTTTTCAGGAAACAGGAGGGTTTACCTTCTTGGGATTGTTGTTCTTTTCCTCTTTCTTTTCACTTTGAGGGCCGTTCACCCCACGGCGGATCCACCGTCGAGATTGAGCTGGAGCGGGGGA
>CAZKUZ010000243.1:0-4514 GCA_964556045.1 uncultured Thermodesulfobacteriota bacterium
AATGAATATATAAGTTTTTACGAAAAGTCAAGCAAAAAATAGGGATCACCCGCAAAACCTCGCGTGACACCCAAACCTACCCCGGACACAGGTAAAACGGGAATCTCTTTGACCCGGTAAACGTTTTTCAGGGGAATCTTCCAAAAAAATGGTGGCGGTGCAGGGACTTGAACCCCGGACACTGCGGATATGAGCCGCATGCTCTGACCAGCTGAGCTACACCGCCATAGGCGGCCTACCTTTTACTGAAAAAGGAAACGTTTGTCAAGATTATCGCCCCGCTTGAAACGTAAATCAACAAAGTCAAATCGAGAGGCTTTCACCCACCCCAAAAAGCACTACGCCCAAAAGAGCTTCCCTTTCAGTTGACGTTTCCGTAAACGATGACCATATTCTAAACGCTGATTGGTTGACAAGGAGTAGGCTGTAAACTATTATTTAAATGAAAGGAAAAAACAACCACTCAAAAAAGGAGAAAGCCTTATGTCTATGCTTGTGAAAGACTGGATGAAAAAAGATGTCATCACCATCGACGCGCACGCCTCTGTAATCGATGCGGTCCATCTCCTCAAGGAGAAAGGAATTCGCCGTCTTCCCGTTTTGAAGAACGGAAAACTCGTCGGAATCGTGACCGACAGAGATCTGAAGGATTTCACCCCTTCAAAGGCTACAACCCTGGATATCTATGAGCTTCGATACCTCTTGTCCAAGGCCAACGTGGAAGAAGCCATGACACCGAATCCCATCACGGTTCCGCCCGATGTTCCGATCGAAAACGTGGCTCTCATCATGCACGACAAGAAAATCAGCGGCCTTCCCGTCATGGAAGGAGATAACCTTGTGGGAATCATTACGGAATCGGATGTCTTCGAGGTCCTGGTCGCTTTGACAGGCGTCAAGCAGGGAGGCGTCCGAATCTGCCTTCCCATCGAGGACAGATCCGGAAGCGCCAAAGAGGTGGCGGACATCTTGAGAAAACACGGCGGAAAGATAGAAGCCATCCTCATCAATTACGAAGGCGTCGCGCCCGGCTATAGGGAACTTATCATGCGCTTCAAGGGAGGAGACACCCAGGCGATCCTCAAGGAGATCAAGGAAAATTATCCCAATGTCATGGTAAGCGAATAGCCTCGTGGCTCTCTCAGAAGCCTTCCTCCAAAAACTCCGGGAAATATTGGACCCCGGTCGTGTCTCGACCGGGGATTCCAATCTCTCTCTCCACGCGAAGGACGAGTCTTTCCACGCCCCTCACAAGCCCGATGTGGTTGTCTGGCCCGAGAGCACGGAAGAAGTCAGCCGCATCGTCAGGCTCTGCTACGAGGAGGAAATCCCCGTCACGCCCTGGGGTGCGGGAACGAGCCTGGAGGGCAATCCCATCCCCGTCAAAGGCGGAGTCGTCATCGATCTTCAGCAGATGAACAAAATCTTGAATATTCGAGAAGACGACCTCCAGGTAGACGTCCAGGCGGGTGTCGTGTTCAAGGACCTGAACAAGAAGCTGGCCCGTTACGGGCTCTTCTTCCCGCCCGACCCGGGCGCGTCCGCCACCATCGGGGGAATGGTGGCCAACAATGCCAGCGGCATCCGCGCCATCAAATACGGTGCCACAAAAGACCTGATTCAGAAACTCACCGTCGTCCTCGCGGACGGCGAGATTATTCACCCAGGCACCCTCGCCTTCAAAACCTCTTCCGGCCTTGATCTGTGCCGGCTTTTCGCAGGGTCCGAGGGCATCCTTGGAATCGTCACGGAGATTACGCTAAGACTCGTGGGAATTCCCCCCGAGTTCCTCTCCGCCACCGTCTCTTTCCCCGGCACGGAATCGGCAACCCTGACCATCTCCCAGATCATCCGAAGCGGGCTGGCGCCCGCCGCCCTCGAGCTCCTTGGAACCAACTGCGTGCGGCTGGTCAACAAGTATACGGAAGAATTCAACTTCCCCGAAACACCGCTCGTTTTCATCGAATTCCACGGAACCAACAAGGAGGGACGCGCCATCGACCTGGAACTGGTCAAGGGACTATGCGAGGACAACGGCGCGTCCAACTTTCAGGCCGGAATCGGGCGCCAGGCACGGGCCAAACTCTGGCAGGCGCGATACGATCTCCACGACTTCATCTTACGGGAACATCCAGGATTGGAACCCATGGCCATTGACACGGCCGTCCCCATCTCTAAGCTCCCTGATCTTGTGGCCTACGCAGAAGAGATCACACGGGAAAAAGACATCATCGGTTACGTTTTCGGGCACGCGGGGAGTGGAAACATTCACATGCCCATGATGGGCAATCCCGAAGACAAAGAATCATGGTCCGTGCTGGAGGAAATCAATCACAAACTCGTTGAATACGCCATCTCCCTGGGAGGAACCGCCACGGGCGAACACGGGGTCGGGATCGGGAAGATGCAGTTCATGGAGCTCGAACACGGCAAAAGTTTAGAGATCATGCGAAGGATCAAAAAGCTACTCGATCCCAAGGGAATTCTAAACCCGGGAAAGATGTTTTAACTACAGGTTTCCCGCCTTTCTATGTAGGGGCACCCTTTCAAGACGCATCATCTTCAGATAGTTCCGGTGATCAATGTAAATGAATCGCGTTGACGCGGTATAGCCGTCCCCGTTGAAGGAAATCTTCCGAGTCACCAGGACTTCCACCTTGGCATCCACTATCTCGTTACCGATGCCTATCTCAAGATCCAGCACCGTTCCCCGCTCCACGGGCTTGTAGATTTGAAGCATCAGTCCGCCCTCACCCACATTGAGCGCCTTTCCCATGGAGTGATCATAGGGGATACTGTCACCACGACGATAGCAGGAAAACGCCACCAAATGCTCAATGGGAATCCTTTCCGTTCCTCTTTTCTCCCTTCTCATTTTGCCCTCCAAAATAGAGTTGGAGTAAGTTCTTATATAAATAAAGCACGTTACAATCAACTTGTCAAGTACTTTTTAGAAAACCCTTAAAATATGCTGTAATCTTTAGATATTTCTCCCTAAACTAAAAAACGGCGATGAAAACAGAAAAATTCCGGATTAATTATGAAGAGGGTTTAACTCGTATTATCAATAGGTTAGGACATCAGCACATAAAAAATAAGGGGTAGGATATCACATCCTACCCCCGCGTTTCTTCGCTTAGTCAGCCTACTTTTTACTCAATTTAGCGTTCAAGCGCATCTGTTTGGCCATTTCTTTCATCTCAACCAAGGTTTCTTTCATCTTGGCATAGCCGTACCACGTCGTGTAATCCGGCATTACGTGGAACGCGGCCTGGTAGGTCTTCATCCTGTAATCCATGAACATCTCGTACAGCTTCTCCTCGATTGGGGTATTTACCTCGTAGAATGTGAGGAGGTCAGGAAACGGGAAAGTAGCCTGGTTGGTCTTTTTCGCAATGATCCCGTCCTTGTAGAGCCCCGCCACGAGATTGATGGCCTCGGCAAAGATCTTGTCGGCCGCCTTGATCATGAGATCCGCGTTCTTAAGATTCTCTTTGGCAAAGGTGGCGGAATGGCACTTTTCGCAGACCTTAAGCATCCTGTTTCTCTCTTTTTCCCATCCCTCTTTGGTAAGTCTGGCCAGGTTGGCCGCCTTCACCACGTCGAGACGTTTCGTCGGTTTCCCGTTCTTGTCGAGGACACCAAGGGCCTGGAGGATCGTTACCCGATATCCCATCCATTCCTTGTCGGCTTCAGGCAGTCTCAACGCCAGGAATCCCCATGCCGTCATGACACGATGGTCGCCGTTCGGCATATGACAATCCTGGCACGTAGGACCACGATGGGCCTTCCGATCCGTTTTGTACGCCGCGCCGTGCTTGGAGTGAGACCACATTTCCCACTGGGCATGGTCGAAACCCGTATGGCAGCTGTTGCAAGCCTCGGGCTGCAGGGCCTCTTTCTTGGAAAAGGCGTGACGCGTATGGCAGTTCTGGCAATCCATACCGTATTTGTAGTATTTCCGCAGCTCGTTATCCCGGACCTTTTGATCCGTGATGCCCAGGTTATGGCATCCATTACACCCCTTCTGTCCCGCGATGAAGGCCTTGGGCTGTTTATGGGTGAACCCTGGAAACGCCATGACCGGCAGCAGGCCGAGGGAATGCTTCCCACTCATATACTGTTTAACCTGCTTGCTGTGGCACTTCTTGCACGTGCTGATGGTAGGCAGAACGGCCTTGCTCGCGTCGGCCGCGCTCGAGTGAGCCGTGCCATGGCAGTCCGCGCATGTAAGTTCTTCCGCCATCTTCCCACGGTTAAAATCTTTGACTAAGCCGGGATTAAGTTTGGCGTGACACGTTTCACATTTGGAAGGTTTCGCAAATGCCGGCGTAACCCCTACACCCAGCACAGCGAACAAAAAACCCACAATCACAATGAAATAAATCCCTTTTCGCACCATATACTCCTCCTTTCTTCTCCAAGTTTTTTATGTTGCTTTGTTAGGTTTCCCGAGACATACGTCCAAATTAATTACCTTCCAGTTCATATAATAAACTTTTACACCTTAATGT
>CAZKUZ010000244.1:0-15090 GCA_964556045.1 uncultured Thermodesulfobacteriota bacterium
TTCCCGTCGAGGCGGTAGAGCCGGTTGGCCAGGTCCATTTCCTCGTGAACGTTGAAGAGGATGCCCCGGCAGGACTCGAAGGTTTTGCGGATCGGGGTGAGGGTGGCGTAGGGCTCGTCGTGGAGGCAGGGGAGGAGGAGAGAGCGTTCGGGATGGAGGGCCGCCCCGTAAACGGTGGTGGAGAAGAGGTAGGGGATGAAGATGAACAGGCTTTCCCGGTCGTTTTCGATGAAGGCGAGCAGATCGTCTGACCGGAGCATTTCCTTGAAAAAATACTCTTCCTCTTCCGGGCGAATCTTTTCATCCCTCAGGAGCCGGTCGTTGATGTATCCAAAGATATCGAAATAGGTCGGCCGGACGGCGAACCGGTGCACGGGGACGCCTTCCTCCTCGTAGGTCCCCGGCTCATAGGCGTTTTCCGACCAGTCGGACATGAAGTCCCGGATGGTGGTGGTCAGGATCTCCACCTCGACTCCCGCCTGGCGGAGATGGGTGGCCGCTCCCCGGCATTCCGCCTCGGCGCCGCCCGGGATATGGGTGCCGTACCACGGGATGACGAAATACCACTTCATGAAAGCGGGGCCTCTCCCTTGATGGCGAGGACGGCGTAATCCTGGGGTCCGTAGAGGAGTTCGTTCAACTGGATGACGTTGTTGTTGAGGACGTTGACGAGCTTATCCGAGATATCCCCCGTCCGCCTGAAGAAATCGACTTCCTGCAGTTTCATCTCGTCCGGGAAGGGGGAGGTGTAGAGGATGTCGACGGTGGTGAACCCGATGGCCTTGCACGCGAACTGGAGGGTCAGGGGATGCACCGGTTTGGTGTGGGTGGGATCGAGATAGAAGGCGCCGCTGAAGGTCGTGAGGCACTGGGGGTTGATGGTTTCCATGAGGAGTCTTCCCCCGTCGGCGAGCTTTTCGTAGCTGAGTTTCATGAAGGCGAGGAGGGCGTCCCAGGAGAGATGTTCGACCACCTGGGCGCAGAAGATCCCGTCGAAGGCGCCCGTTTCCGCCTCGGAGAGGAACCGGACGGCGTCCGCCTCTTCCGCGTCCAGCCCCAGGGCGCGGCAGTGGGAGACCATCGTGGCGTTGATGTCGATACCCTTGGCGGGGACACCTTCCCGCTTCAGGAGTTCGAGGAATTCCCCCCGGCCGCATCCCACGTCCAGGACGTTCCGGCACTTCCTGAAATGGGGGAGGTAGGTTTTCTGGCGTTCCATGATTTCCTCTCGATCCCCCCGGTGCAGGTCCTCGAAGGAGAGGTAGAGGGTGTCCGCCATCGACTTGTCTGCGTTGTTCGGGGCTTCGGCGGCCTGGGTCGCCGGCGCGACGAGAACACCTTCCGCTTCTCTCATCACGGAGGATTCTTTCAGGGACCTCAGGTCCTTGCGCAGAGACTTATGCTGGTTCATGGCGCGGAGCGTCAGCCGAAAGAGCCGCTGCTGCGTCTCCTGGGTTTTTTCCATCTCTCTCAGAATCTTCGTGAGGTAGTGGCGGTACGCGAGATTGGAGGTCAGGTCGATGATACGGGCCAGGTAGACCTTGAGATCGTTGAAGGAGCGCACGACCTGGGCGTTGAACTCCATCTGGGTGGCGAAGAGCACCCGAGTGAGGGGAGAAAACAGTTTCTGGATGAGCGTGATCACCTTGCCCTTGACACCGGGCTGGGGAATGGACGCGTGGGGGATCCACAGGTTGTTGAGGGGGGCGAGCATGGCGTCGAAGGATTTTGCCAGGTCCTTGATCTCGTCGAGGAGGTCCTCCACGTTGGGCTGGATGGAGAGCTCCAGCTCTTCCACGTTCTGGATCTCTTCCTCCGTGAACTCCCCGCTGGCGATGCGTTCCCGCACCCGCCTTTCGATTTCTTCCATCAGGGCTCGGACATCGAGGGTCTCGTTTTCAGGCATAGGATTTCCTTTTCAGTACTCTTTAATCTTGCGTCAGCCGCCGGAGGGCTTCCTCGTATTTCTGGCGGGTTTTTTCGATGATCTCTTCCGGGATTTCCGGAGGGGGCGGGGTCTTTCCCCAGTCGAGGCTGTCCAGGTAGTCCCGGAGAAACTGCTTGTCGAAACTTACCTGGGCGTGACCCGGCTCATAGGAATCTGCGGGCCAGAACCGGGAGGAGTCGGGCGTCAGCAGTTCGTCGATGAGGATGATCTTCCCTTCGTAAAACCCGAATTCCATCTTGGTATCGGCAAGGATGATGCCCCGCTTCTCCGCGATGCCCCGTGCCCGTTCGTAGATGGCGATGCTCAGGTCCCGCAACTTCTCCGCCGTTTCCCTTCCGAGGGCGTTGACCATGGCGTCGAAAGAGACGTTTTCATCGTGCTCCCCGTGTTCCGCCTTCGTGGCGGGGGTGAAGATCGGTTCCGGAAGGCGGTCCGCCTCGCGCAGGCCCGCGGGAAGGGGAATCCCGCAGATCTTTCCGTCCCGGCGATACTCCCGCCAGCCCGACCCGGCCAGGTAGCCCCGGACCACGCACTCGAAGGGGATCGGGTCGGCCTTTTTGACCCAGAGACTCCGGTCTTTCAGGGTCTCCCGGTAGGGCCGGCACACCTCGGGGAAGGCCTCCACGTCGGCGGAGATGAGGTGGGTGTCGACCAGGTCGTCGATCCGTTCGAACCAGAAGAGGGTCATCCGGGTGAGGATCTTTCCCTTGCCCGGGATAGGCTGCTTCATCACCACGTCGAAGGCGGAGATGCGGTCCGTGGCGACCATGAGGAGGGAATCCCCCAGGTCGTAGTTGTCCCGGACCTTTCCCCGGGAGAAGAGTTTGAGATCGGGGAAATGGGTCTCGTAAACGGCTTGATCGGCCATGCTCATCGCTCCTTTCTTCGGTTCAGGACGCGACCCGGAGGGATCGCATCCGGTTGATGGCCTGGGCCACGTCCAGTTTCCTGGGCATGGCCAGGTTTCCGACCCGCGCGGGCAGAAGGATGTCCAGCCCGCCCCGGGTGAGGTCTTCGAAGACCCGGTCCAGAATGCCCGACAGCGGCAGTGTCCCGTCGAGGTGCCGCTGGGCCGCGTAATGAATGAGATACCCGATGCTCCGGGTCTGGGAGATGTCTGCTAACTGTTCCATGTCCTTGAGATCGATGGGCGTGTGTCCGAAGAGGATCGTATGGAGTCCCTTCGCGTCGATTTTGACGTCCCGTCTCCCCCGCGACGGATCGAAGGAGGATTTCAGGGGGACCCGGTGCCGAAGCGTGCCGAACGACTCCCCGCCCTCCCGGGCGCGACGCGTGGGAAAGTGCTGAACGATCTCCCGGGCCTCCGGTGTCACATCCCGGGGTTCGTAGGTATCCATCATGATGACCGTATCGGCCACGTCGAAGTAATCTCCCGACCCGCCCATGACGAGGATGGTGGAGACACCGTGGTCGGTGTAGAGCTGACGCACCTTGTCCACGAAGGGGGTGATGGGTTCCTTCTCCCGGGGGACCAGGCGCTGCATCCGTTCATCCCGGATCATGAAGTTGGTGGCGGAGGTGTCTTCGTCCATCAGGAGGAGGTGGCAGCCCGCCTCCAGGGCTTCCATGATGCCGGCGGCCTGGGAGGTGCTTCCGCTGGCGTTGTCGGTTGAAAAGGCCCCCGTGTCCCTCCCGAAGGGAAGGTCGTGGATGAAGGGGGAGATGTCCACCTTTTCGATGTAACGCCCGTCCGCCGCCCGGATCTTCACCGCTTCCGGGAGGGTGACGACCCGTTCCCGCCCGTCGCCCGGGACATGATCATAGATGCCCATCTGCAAGGCGTTGAGCAGCGTCGATTTCCCGTGGAAGCCCCCGCCCACGATCAGGGTGACACCCTTCGGGATCCCCATCCCGCTGACTTCCCCGCTGTGGGGCGTGGAGAGGGTAACCCGCAGGGAAGGGGGAGATTTGAACGGAACCCCGTCCGTCAGCGGACGGTCGTCCACGCCGCTTTTCCGGGGCAGAAGCGCGCCGTCCGCCACAAAGGCCACGAGGCCCCGTTCCGGCAATGCCCCCCGGAGGGCGGCCTGATCCCTCACGGTGTGGACGAAACGGGTCAGGGCGTCGCGGGGGATCTGCATGGTGCGCTGGAGGATCCCGGGTATCTCGCTGGAAAACATGGCGGCGGCCTCTTTCCCCAGGATGGTGCGCCCCGCCGCCGGCAGCCCCACCACGAACCGGAACTCGATGCGGTCGTCCCGGATGACCACGGCGTTGCGTTTCAGGACCTTTTGCGTTCCCGCCTCGATATCGATCATGCCGCTCTTTCCGATGCCCCGATTTCCCTTGACGAGGGACCTCTTGACCTCCTTGAACCGCCGGCCGAGGAAGTCCTCCACCGCCGTCCGTTCCGGCTCGCCCCCCGTGAACTCCTCCGGGATCCGCCCCTTGACGGGAACGACGGCGCAGGCGCGGGTGGGCGCCGCGAACGGGTCTCCCTGGACGTGATCGATGAACAGGGTGAATTCCGGGAAACGGTAGGCCCCCTTGAGCTCCTTGTAGCGTTTGTATCCCTGCCGATCGATCCGCCGTAGTTTTTCGAGGAGTTCGGTATGTTCCTTGATCGTGGTCATGAAGCGGTCCTGCGTGCCTTTCCGGAAAAGATGTTCACAGGGAAAATTCCGGACGCAAAGGTGTCAAGGCGGCTTGTTCTGAGGATCTCGATGGGCATAAATATCAGTTTTCTTCGTAACTTGTCAGCAGAACCGAATATCCGTGCGACGTGAGCCGTTCTCCCTCCGCCAATGCCGATTCCCGCGAGTCGAAAACACCGACCCTGACGCGGTAGTAGGTCGTTTCCCCCGTTTTGTATATCACAATGTAAACGTTCTCCACAAGGGATTGAAGCTTCGCCGCGAGCTTGTCCGCGTTGTCCTTGTTGATGAAAGAGGCCACCTGGAGCGTGAAAGGACCCTGGGGGGACGAGACGGCGGTGATCCCCTTCGATCCGGGGGTCTTCAGGACCTCGATCATCACCTCCGCCGTGCCGGGGCCGACCATCCCGATGGCCTTGGCGGCGGCGTAGCTCAGGTCGATGATGCGGTTCTTCACGAAGGGCCCGCGGTCGTTGATCGTGACCTTGACGGACCGGTTGTTTTCCAGGTTCGTGACCATGACCTCGGTTCCCAGGGGCAGTGTCTTGTGGGCGGCCGTCATGTCGTACATGTTGTAGATTTCTCCGCTGGCCGTGGGCTTGCCGTGGAAGTCCTTCCCGTACCAGGAGGCGACACCGATCTGGCGGCTCCCTACGGTGGGCTGGATTTGCGGAACCCGCTTGGCGCAGCCGAACAGGAGGAAGATGAAGAGAATGAGGGCGAAAATTTTCGTAAAAGGGTGATGCTTACGAGACTGATGTAACAGGCATTTAACATTCATGGATCTTGCGACTCCGGCTGTTTCGTGGCGATGATGATTTTGGACTTTCCCGTGGGGGAAACGATCTTTTTGACGTGTTCGAAAATCGTCCTGAATCGGCCCGTCTCGTTCTTCAGGATCTCCTTCATCCGGTCGGAGCCCATGGACATCAGGCGCAGGTAGTACAGCCCCCGGACGAAACGGTTCTTCGGAACCTCGTGTTCCATCATGAAAAATGAGCGGGCCGCCTTCAAAACCCTCCTGACCTCCCTCAGGCAGGCGTCGGCGGTCTCTCCCGTCAACTCGTAGAAGGCGTGGGAGCAGCTCACGGCGTCCGCGGTGCCGGACCGGATCGGCAGGGCGGCCACGTCCGCCAGGACAAGGGAGATGTTTTTCAGGTGGCGCGTCTTTTTCCGGGCGACCCTCAGCATCCCGATGGAAAAATCGATGCCGATCACCCGCCCGTTGTCCCCGACCCTTTCCGCGTAGAGGGGAAGCAGGGCGCCGGTTCCCGTGCAGATGTCGATCACGGTTTCTCCCGGGTGAGGGCCGACCGTGGAAATGAGGAAGTTCCGGGCCTGCTGCTGAAGGTCCTTCGAGTGAAGGGCGATGAAGCCGTCATAGACGTGGGAGAAGACATTGTAGTATTTCACCCGGTTTTTTCGGAGCATGGAACACGTTTTCCTCTGAGCGATTTTCTGTCGGAAAATACCATTTACGGGGTTTCCGGTCAACCGGGCCCGGAAAATACATTCCCGGGTCCCGAATTCTTTCCACGTTGACTTTGTGAAAAAAATGACTAATAATTCCATGATTGAAAAACGAAGGAGAGTAACGCGCTTATGAGTGAATCCGGTAACGTGAGACAGTTTGAGGGGGCGTCCAAGTACGTCCTCGATCCCGATTTGAAGCAGATCGTCAACGTCTCCATCGCCCTGGAGATGCCCCTGCTGCTGAAGGGGGAGCCCGGGACGGGGAAGACGATGCTGGCCTACGCCATCGCGGAGAGCCTGAACATGCCGCTCATCGTTTTGAATGTGAAGTCGAGCATGAAGCTGATCGACGCCCTGTATCAGTACGACACGCTGACCCGCCTGAACGACAGCCGGTTCGGCGATTCCACGCGGGACGTGAGCAACATCGAGGACTACATCCGCATGGGCAAGATCGGCCAGGCCTTTGTCTCGGACGAACGGGTGGTCCTGCTCATCGACGAGATCGACAAGGCGGACACGGACTTCCAGGACGACATGCTGGACATCCTGGAACAGATGCAGTTCGACATCATCGAAATCGACAAGACGATCAAGGCGAAACACCGGCCGGTCATCATCATCACGTCCAACGCCAAGAAGGACCTTTCCGATCCGTTCCTGGGGCGGTGCAATTTTCATCACATCGCCTTCCCGGACCGGGAGATGATGCGCCAGATCATCCACGTGCATTTTCCCGACATCGAGGACCGGCTGGCCGAGATCTGTATCGATACCTTCTACAAGCTTCGGGACCTTCCCGGTATCGAGAAAAAACCGGCCACGCGGGAGCTGATCAACTGGATCCGCGCCCTGAAGATGGACCCGGGATTTCAGGCCAAGAGCCTGGAGAAGGGACAGGTGCCGTATCTGGGGGTCCTGTTCAAGAAGAGCGCGGATTACGCGGTGGCCCTGGCCCGGACCGCCCGCGCCCGGAGGATGTGATTCCCCTTGTTTGTCGAGTTCTTCTACCAATTGAAAGAAGCGGGGATTCCGGTCAGTCCCACGTCGTTTTTGCGCCTGCAGAAGGCGCTGTCGATGGGACTCATCCGGAATCTGGACGATTTCTACACCACGGCCCGCGCCATTCTCATCAAGAGCGAACGCTATTTCGACCTGTATGACCGGATCTTTGCCCACTACTTCGAGGGGGCGGATCTGCCTGATCCGGAGGGGGCCGACCTGGCGGAGGCGGCGAAGCTCCTCCTGGAGGAGTGGCTGAAACGTCCCGAATGGGTGGCGGAGGCCCTCGGCCTGAAGAAAGAAGACCTGAAGAAATACACGCCGGAAGAGCTGGTCAAGTACTTCCTGGAGCGGCTCAAGGAGCAGACGGGCCAGCACCACGGGGGACACAAGTGGATCGGAACGGGAGGCACCTCGCCGGTGGGGCACTCGGGCTATCATCCCGGCGGGATGCGCGTCGGGGGGCGTTCCCGGAACAAGAGCGCCATCAAGGTGGCCATGGAGCGCCGCTACCGGGACTACTCCACGGACGGACACCTCACCCAGGCCCAGATGGGCGAGGCCCTGAAACGGCTGCGGCGCCTGATTCCCGTAGGGCCCAAGGACCAGGTCAATATCGATAAGACCATTTATGAAACCATGCGCAACGCCGGGGAGATCGAGATCGTCTTCGACCGGAGCCTGAAGGACAAGCTGAAGGTCATCCTGATGATCGACAACGGCGGCTGGTCGATGGACCCTTACATCCCGGTGGTACAGCTCCTTTTCAACCACGCCCGGTACCAGTTCAAGGACCTGAAGACCTATTTCTTCCACAATACCATCTACGACCAGGTCTGGGAGGATCCGACCCGGTATCACAAGCCCGTGAAGATCGAAGACTTCGTGCGGATGGACCCGGACGCGCGGCTTATCATCGTGGGAGACGCCAGCATGGCCAACTGGGAACTGATGACGCCGGGCGGTGTCATCTATTTCAACGAGTACAACCGGATTCCCAGCATTGAGCGGCTTCGTTTCCTGGCCCAGACCTTCCGCCACAGCGTCTGGCTGAACCCCAAGTTCGAAGAGGAATGGCGGTTCACCCGGAGTATCGGCCTCATCCGCCAGATCTTTCCCATGTTCGAGCTGACCCTGGAGGGGCTGGAGAAGGCGGTGGCCTACCTGATGCGCAAATGAGTCACGCGGCGTCCAAAAAGGTCATCTACGCCGCCCTCCTGGGAAACCTCTTTATTGCCATCACCAAGTTCATCGCGGCCTTTATGACGGGAAGCTCCGCCATGCTGTCGGAGGGGGTCCATTCCACGGTGGATACGGGCAACCAGGTGCTTCTCCTCTACGGCATCCATCGCTCGAAGAAACCCCCGGACGAACAGTTCCCCTTCGGCTACGGCAAGGAGGTCTATTTCTGGAGCTTCGTGGTGGCGATTCTCGTCTTCGCCTTGGGGGCGGGGGTTTCCATCTACGAGGGGCTTCACCGCCTGTCCCACCCGGGGGAGATCAAAGACCCGATGGTTAGCTATATCGTCCTGGCGGTTTCCTTCGTTTTCGAGGGGGGCTCGTGGCTGTTCGCCCTGAAGGAATTCGCGAAGATAAAGGGGCGCTGGGGGTTCCTCGAGGCGGTCCACCGTGGGAAGAACCCGCCCATGTTCATGGTCCTGTTTGAGGATTCCGCCGCGACGCTGGGCCTGGTTGTCGCCTTTTTCGGCGTGTGGTTGGGGCACAAGACCGGAAACATGGCCTACGACGGCTGGGCCTCCATCCTCATCGGGATCATCCTGGGTATCACGGCGTTCTGGCTGGCCTATGAGACCAAGAGCCTCCTGATCGGGGAGAGTGCCTTGCCCGAGGTGGTCCGGGGCATACGGGACTTGGCGGCCAGGTACCCGGAGGTCGAGCACGTGAACGAGGTCCTGACCCTGCACATGGGACCCGAGACGATCGTGGTGAATCTCAGCGTGGATTTCCGGAACGACATCACGGCGGAGCGGGTGGAGCAGGTGATCCAGGCGCTGGACACGGAAATCAAGGAATCTTTCCCCCTTGTGAAGCGGGTTTTTATAGAGGCGGAGGCGCGGGGAACAGGCGGAAATTTAACCCGATATTCTCTTGACAAGCCGGGAAAAAGTTGATACATGACTGCCTACCTATGGGTGATTGTAAAATGAAGGAACAGACGTACGAGACCAGTTTGCAGGCACGTAGCTCAGTGGGAGAGCGCTACCTTGACGCGGTAGAAGTCGGCGGTTCAATCCCGCCCGTGCCTACCATTTCTCTTTCTTTTTCAATTCTGATGAATTTTTAATCATATAAAAGACCGTGCGGAAGTTGGAGCGGGAAGCGGATAAAGGCAATGTATGTGGAAACATGCGTTTGCGGGGAAAAGTGAATCGATGAGTGGAAAAGAGTCAATATCTTTAGATACTTTGAGGCACAGCACGGCGCACGTCATGGCGCAGGCCGTCAAGGATCTCTTCGGTGACGTGAAGCTGGCCATCGGCCCGGCCATCGAGGACGGTTTCTATTACGATTTCGACGCCCCGGTTCGGTTCACCGAGGAAGACCTGGAGAAGATCGAGAAGCGGATGCAGGAGATCATCGACGAGGACCTTCCCTTCGAGCGCCAGAAGATGAGCCGGGAAGAGGCCATCGAGTTTTTCAAGGAGCTGGACGAACCCTACAAGGTGGAGCTTCTGGAGGAGATGGACGACGATACCGTGACGCTCTACCGGCAGGGCTATTTCGTGGACCTCTGCCGGGGGCCGCATGTGCCCTCCACGGGGAAGATCGGCGCCTTCAAACTGCTGAGCCTGGCGGGGGCCTACTGGCGCGGGGACGAACGGAACAAGATGCTCCAGCGCATCTACGGGACGGCCTTCTTCGACAAGAAGTCTCTCCGGCAGTATCTCCGTCGTCTCGAAGAGGCGAAGAAACGGGATCACCGGAAACTGGGCAAGGGGCTGGACCTTTTCAGCGTCAGCGAGGACGTGGGACCCGGCCTGGTGCATTGGCATCCCATGGGGGCCCGGATCCGCAATATCATCGAGACTTTCTGGCGTGACAGTCATTACGAACACGGGTACGAGCTGCTCTACACGCCGCACATCGGGCGCTCGGAACTCTGGCAGCGGAGCGGACACCTCGATTTCTACAAAGAGGGGATGTACGCCCCCATGGAGATCGATGAGCAGGATTATTACGTCAAACCGATGAACTGCCCGTTCCACATCCAGATCTACAACAGCCAGATCCGCTCGTACCGGGATCTCCCCTTACGCTGGGCGGAGCTGGGGACGGTCTATCGCTACGAGAAGAGCGGCGTGCTGCACGGGCTGCTTCGAGTGCGGGGATTTACGCAGGACGACGCCCACATCTTCTGCACGCCGGAGCAGATCGAGGACGAGATCCTCGAGGCCCTGCGGTTCAGCCTCTACCTCTGGCGGTGTTTCGGTTTCGAGGATATCACCGCCTATCTCGCCACGCGCCCGGAAAAATCCGTGGGGGATCCCGAGCGATGGGAGCAGGCGCAGGTTTCCCTGGAGAAGGCCGTGGCGGCCGAGGGGCTCGACTGCAAGGTAGACGTTGGCGGCGGCGCCTTCTACGGGCCCAAGATCGACCTGAAGATCCGGGATGCCATCGGCCGCGAATGGCAGACCACCACGATTCAGTTTGACTTTAACCTTCCCGAGCGATTTGATATGACCTACATGGGGGCGGATGGGGAGCGACACCGGCCCTACATGGTCCATCGCGCCCTGCTCGGGTCGCTGGAGCGCTTTTTCGGCATCCTGGTGGAACATTACGCGGGGGCGTTTCCCCTGTGGCTGGCCCCGGTCCAGGCCCGGGTCATGACCATCACGGACCGCCAGATCCCGTTCGCGGAAGAGGTGGTGGATCAGCTGAAAAAGGCCCGGGTTCGGGCGGAGGCCGATTTCAGAAACGAGAAACTTGGGTTCAAGATTCGAGAGGCCCAGGTAAAGAAGATTCCTTACGCCCTGGTAATCGGCGACCGGGAGGTGGAGAACCGCCAGGTGGCGCCCCGGGCGAGGGGAAACCGGACACTGCCGGCCATGGATGTGGAGGCGTTCATTTCCCTGGTGCGGGAGGAGTGTCAGGTTATGGGTAAAACCATCCTTTAGGAGGAGAATAAGATCGATAAGAGGGCAGCAGTTAACAAAGGGATTCGGGCGGAGAAGGTAAGGGTCATCGATGTGGACGGAACGCAACTGGGAATTTACATGTTGGACGCGGCGCTGAGGCTCGCGGAAGAGAGGGGGCTGGACCTGGTAGAGGTTTCCTCAAAGTCCGATCCGCCCGTCTGCCGGATCATGGACTACGGTAAGTACAAGTACGAGCAGAGCAAGAAGGCCCATGAGTCCAAGAAGAAGCAGAGCGTGATTGTCGTAAAGGAGATGAAATTCCGTCCCAAGACGGAGGAGCATGACTTGAATTTCAAGGTGAGGCACCTGGAGAAGTTTCTCAAAGATGGAAACAAGGTGAAGGTGACGGTCATGTTCCGGGGACGGGAGATGCACCGCACGGAGCTGGGAGAGAGAATTTTACAGATCGTTGCGGAAAAACTGAAAGACCTCGGTGTCATCGAGCAGCCTCCCAAGATGGAAGGGAGAAACATGTCGATGATGATGGCGCCGATCAAAACCGGAAAATAGAAGGAGGAAGAGGCGTGCCTAAGTTGAAAACCAATCGTGGAGCGGCCAAGCGGTTCCGGACGACGGGAAGCGGAAAGGTTGTGCGACAGAAGGCCTATCACAGCCATATATTGACCAAGAAGAGTCCGAAACGGAAGAGAAATCTGAGGCAGGGAACGCTGATCGATCCCGCCGATGTCAAGAGAATCAAACGCTTGATACCATTCAAGTAGTTCTGGAGGAATGAAATGCCAAGGGTTAAGAGCAGCGTAGCATCGAGAAAGAGAAGAAAAAAGATACTCAAGAACGCCAAAGGATACTGGGGCGGGCGGGGAAATCTCATCCGCAGCGCCACGGAGGCGGTCCACCGGGCGTGGGCCTATTCTTATCGTGACCGAAAAACGAGAAAAAGGGAATTCCGTAAGCTCTGGATTGCCCGGATCAACGCGGCGACCCGCCAGGAGGGCTTGTCCTACAGCCGTTTCATGGATGGGCTGAGAAAGGCGAACGTGGAACTGGATCGGAAGACCCTTTCCGAGATGGCCATCTGGGACAAAGAGGCCTTTTCGGAACTGGTGGCCCTCGCGAAACAGCACAGCGCCCGGTAAACATGGACCTGCGTCAGGAAATTGATGCCCTCGAGAAGGAAGTCAAGCGTTTCCTCGAGTCGTGCGACACGCTGGAGGCGCTGGATCAACTGCGGATCAATTTCCTCGGAAAAAAGGGGAAGATTACCCTTCTGACCAAACGGCTGGGAAGCCTGGCCAGGGAGGAGCGCCCCGAGGCGGGGAAGGCCATCAACCGGCTCAAGGCCTGGGCGACGGAGGCCCTGGAGACCCGGAAAGAGGCCATTAAGAAGGTTCTCAGGGAGCGCCAGCTTCAGAAGGAATGGGTGGATGTGACCCTTCCAGGACGACGGTTTCCCGTCGGCCGGGAACATCCCATTACGCTGGTTTCCCGTGAGATTACCAGCATCTTTACGGGAATGGGGTTCGAGGTGGCCGAGGGGCCGGAAGTGGAGCTGGACTACTACAACTTCGAAGCCCTCAATATTCCCAAGGACCATCCCGCGCGGGACATGCAGGATACCTTCTACGTCTCCGACAACGTGGTGCTCAGGACGCACACGTCCCCCGTCCAGGTCCGGACCATGGAGAAGCAGCGCCCTCCCGTTCGGATCATTACCCTGGGGGCGGTCTACCGATGCGATTCGGACGTGACGCATACCCCCATGTTCCACCAGGTGGAGGGGCTTCTGGTAGACCGGAATATCACCATGGGAGACCTGAAAGGGGTCCTGACGCGCTTCGTGCATCTGATGTTCGGAAAGGATATCGGGGTGCGATTTCGCCCGAGTTTCTTTCCCTTCACGGAACCCAGCGCCGAGGTCGATATCCAGTGCGTGATCTGCAAGGGAAAGGGGTGCCGGGTCTGTGGCCAGACGGGTTGGCTGGAGATCCTGGGATGCGGCATGGTGGATCCGGCGGTCTACGGGTTTGTCGGCTATGACCCGGAGGTGTATTCGGGGTTCGCCTGGGGCCTGGGAGTGGAACGCGTTGCCATGCTGAAGTATGGCATCAATGACCTCCGCTCCTTCTTTGAAAACGACATACGATTCCTCTCGCAGTTTTAAAGACGATGAAGATCAGCTTAAACTGGTTGAAGCAGTGGGTGGATGTTTCGGATTCTCCGGAGTCCATTGCCGACCGTATGACCATGGTGGGGCTCGAGGCGGCGAGCGTCGAGCCGTTCGGGGCAGGGTACGACGATATCGTCATCGGACGGATCCTGAAGATTGAACAGCATCCCAACGCGGAGAAGCTTTCCCTCTGCGACGTAACGGTCGGGGGGGAGGAGACCCTCTCCATCATCTGCGGCGCGAAGAACATCTACGAGGGAGCCGTGGTTCCCGTAGCCCTGATCGGTTCCACTCTTCCCATCGGGATGAAAATCAAACGCTCCAAGATCCGCGGGGTGACCTCCGAAGGGATGATCTGTTCGGAAGAGGAACTGGGGCTCGAGGAACATTCCACGGGCATCATGCTCCTGCCGGAAGACCTGCCGCTCGGAGAGCCGTTTTTCGAGGTCACGGGTCTGAAGGACACCCTCATCGACTTCGAGATCACCCCCAACCGGGGGGACTGTCTCTCCATCCTGGGCATCGCGCGGGAGGTCGCCGCGGTTTACGACCTTCCCCTGAAACAGAAAGACATCCCAATCTCGGAGACGGGCGAGCCGGTTTCGAAGGCCATCGAGATTGAGATCGAGAATACGCGGGACTGTCCCCGTTACTGCGCCCGCCTGGTGAGAAACGTGAAGATCGGGCCGTCGCCCCTCTGGCTCAAGGAGAAACTGGTCAAGCTGGGATTTCGATCCATCAACAACGTGGTCGATATCACCAATTATGTGCTCCTCGAGCTGGGACAACCTCTCCACGCCTTCGATTACGACACCCTCCGCGGAAAGAAGATCATCGTTCGATCCGCCGAGGAGGGAGAGAAATTTGTCACGCTGGATGAGAAGGAACGAACCCTGACGGCGAGGGACCTGCTGATCTGTGACGCCGAAGGGCCCGTGGCGATTGCCGGGGTGATGGGAGGGCTGAATTCTGAGGTAACGGATAAAACCCGAAATATCCTGATTGAGAGCGCCTATTTCCGTCCCGGGGCCATTCGCCACACGGCGAAACGATTGGGGCTTCCCACGGAGGCTTCCTATCGTTTCGAACGGGAAATCGATCCGGACGGGGTCATCCGGGCGGCGGACCTGGCCGCTTCCATGATGGCCGAGCTTGCCGGCGGAGAGGTCGCCCCCGGCGTGGTGGACGCGGATTACAGGGAGAAGAGGGAAGAGGTCATCGAACTTTCCACGGAGTATGTCCGCGCGACCCTCGGATTCGAGATACCCAACAGGGAGATCAAGGATATCCTGCGCCGCCTGCTCATGAAGCCGGAAGAAAAGGAGGAGGGCCTCCTCAAAGTTGTCGTTCCGAGCTTCAGGAGGGACATCACCCGGCCCATCGATCTTGTCGAGGAGGTCGGGAGGATCGCAGGATTCGAGAGGATTCCAGACACCTTACCGCCCCGGGAAATGGACACGAAGGGGGTTGACGAGTTTCATATGCTTGAGGAGCATACCCGCCGTTTTCTCATTCAACAGGGGTATTATGAAACCATCCATTACAGCTTTATTTCCCCCACCTGGCTGGATGATTTGAATATTCCCCAGAATGATCCCTTGCGCCGTTTCGTCGAGCTGAAGAATCCCATCAGCGAAGAGATATCCGTATTGCGCACGTTCCTGGTTCCGTCTCTCATCAATACGGCAAGAAACAACTTTAACTACAAGATACAAGATATTAAGATATTTGAGTTACGGAAGGTATTCTTTGCTTCAGAAACAC
>CAZKUZ010000245.1:0-3976 GCA_964556045.1 uncultured Thermodesulfobacteriota bacterium
CCCCGTAGAGTCCGATCTTGCCGGCGGGGATGTGGGGGCCGACGTGGAGGGCGAAGATGGCATCCACCTTGGGATTCTCCAGGACACCGCGTTCGATGAGGGCCCTGGCGCCGGAGAGGGTTTCTTCCGCGGGCTGGAAGATGAGCTTGAGTTGGCCCGCCACCCGCGACATGAAACGGGACGTGACAACTTTTCTGGCCGTTCCGAGAAGGATGGCCATGTGGGCGTCATGTCCGCAGGCGTGCATCACACCCGGAACCTCGGAGGCGTAGTCGGCCCCGGTGAGTTCCTGGATGGGCAGGGCGTCCATGTCCGCTCGGAGGGCCAGGGTGGGACCCGGTTCCTTTCCCCGTATGAGTCCTGCCACGCCGGTCACGTCCGGAAAGGTCGTGACCTCGCAGCCGAGGGTTTCCAGCAGCGCGGCGATTCGTTGGGTCGTTCTCTTTTCCCGCAGGGAAAGCTCGGGATGCTGGTGAAAGTCACGCCGGATTTCGACCAGCCAGTCAGAGAACTCTTTGGAATGTCTATACATTTTTATCCTTCTGGCCGTCGGTTCTTCTTGACACGGGCCACGCTCTTTCTATAAAACAACTATACAGGATCGCCGGGGAAAGGGCAAAGAAAAATGGAAGGGAGGGGAGGAATACATAAAGGCGGCGATGTTGCCGCGGAAAGAATTTTTAACGTTTTAATCAAAGAAGGAGAAACAATGAAGCGCATAGGCAAGGTTTTGGCATGGGGCATGTTGGTGGGAATCCTCGCGATGGTTTTTACCGTGGGGCCCGCCTGGGCGGGAAAGAAAAACGATACCCTGAACATCGCTTTCACCAAGGAACTGGAAACGCTGGACCGTTACTTCAACACGGCCCGGGAGGGAATCGTTTTCGCCCGGCACGTTTACGACAACCTGTTGTGGCGGGATCCAAAGACCTTCGAGTACAAGCCGCTGCTGGCGAAGTCCTACCGGTGGGTGGACAACACGACGCTGGAGATAGTGCTGCGGAAGGGAGTCAAATTCCATGACGGTACCGAGATGACGGCCGACGACGTGGTCTACACCCTGAATTTCGCCGCGAATCCCGCCAACAAGGTCAAGACCCAGCGGTATTCCAACTGGATCAAGAAGGTGGTGAAGGAGGGCCCCTACAAGGTGAAGATCCTTCTCAAGGCCCCGTTCCCCGCGGCGCTCGAGTTTTTGTCCGGGGCCAATCCCATCTATCCCAAGCACTACTACGAGAAGGTCGGCCCGAAGAAGTTCGGTCTCAAGCCGATCGGCACGGGGCCCTACAAGCTGGCGGAACTGGAGCCGGGAAAACGGATCGTCCTGGTCAAGAACAAGGATTATTTCAAGGACAGCCCCAAGGGCCAGCCGTCCATCGGGAAGATCGTTTGGCGGACCCTTCCCGAGATGAACACGCAGGTGGCGGAACTGATCACGGGAGGGCTCGACTGGATCTGGATGGTTCCCCCGGACCAGGCGAAGAAGCTGGCGAGCATGCCCAATATCAAGGTCATCGCGGCGGAGACCATGCGGATCGGCTACCTGACCATGGACGCGGCGGGAGTGACCCTGAAACACGGGATGAATGACGATCCCTTCAAGAAGCTGAAGGTTCGCCAGGCGGTCAATTACGCCGTCAACCGTGAGGCCATCGCCAAGAACCTGGTGGGCGGGCAGTCGAAGCCCGTCTACTCGGCGTGTTATCCCACCCAGTTCGGGTGCACCCAGGACGTGGTGAAATACAAGTACAACCCGGAAAAGGCGAAGAAACTTCTCGCGGAGGCCGGGTATCCCAACGGGTTTACCACCACCCTCTACGGCTACCGGAACCGGGATTTCGCCGCCGCCATCGTGGGGGATCTGGCGGCCGTGGGCATCAAGGCCAAGCTGGTCATGATGAAATACTCCGCGCTGCGGGAGAAGCTCCGGGCCGGCAAGGTGCAGTTCGCCTTCCTCACGTGGGGTTCCTATTCCATCAACGACGTTTCGGCCATTACGAGCAACTTCTTCGAGTTCCAGGCGGACGACCTGGCCAGGGATCCCGTGGTCAAGGAACTGCTTCTCAAGGGAGACACGAGCATCGATCCCAAGGTCCGCAAGGAGGCCTACAAGAAGGCCCTCCAGCGGATCGCGGCGCAGGCCTACTGGGCGCCCCTGTTCACCTACGTGTCCAACAACTGTTTCACGAAAGACCTCGACTTCACTCCTTATCCGGATGCCGTTCCCCGGTTCTTCCAGGCAAGGTGGAAGTAAGACTTCGCGGAGGGGACGCGGGATACTCCCTCGTCCCCTCCGGAGCAGCGGAGGATGGATCCCGACGGGGGGATTTGATGAGGAGGGTTTCAAGCTTCAACCTTGAGAGTTTTCCGCGCGTTTTATAATCCATGTTGCAATACACCATAAGACGCCTCGTCATGACCTTCTTCGTGATCCTGGTGGTGTCCCTGGTGAGCTTCATGCTGATCCGGGTATCGGGGGATCCCGCCATCGCCCTGGCCGGGGAGGGGGCCACGCAGCAGGAGATCGAGTATGTCCGGCATCACTACGGGTTCGACCGGCCGCTGATCATTCAGTACGTCGATTGGGCGAAGAGGGCCTTGCGGGGTGATTTGGGGGAATCCCCTTACTTCAACGAGCCCGTTTTGAAGATGATCAAGGACCGGATCGGCGTCACCATGACCCTGGGGATCTCGGCGCTCCTTTTCGCCCTGATCGTCTCGATTCCCATGGGGGTCCTGGCCTCCATCCGGCCCAACACCTGGATCGATCGGGTGGCCCTCACCATCTCGGTGATGGGACAAGCCATGCCTTCCTTCTGGTTCGGGCTCATCATGATTATCTTCTTCGGGGTGACGCTGCGCTGGCTTCCCATCTCGGGCAGCGGCTCCCCGGCCCACTACGTGATGCCGACCATCGCCCTGGGGTATTACGCGACCCCCGCCTTCATGCGGCTGATCCGTTCCGGGATGCTCGAGGTTTTGGCCTCCGATCATATTCGCACGGCCCGCGCCAAGGGGTTGCGCTGGGGCAAGATCCTCTTCAAGCACGCCCTGCGCAACGCCATCATCCCCGTGGTGGCCCTGGCGGCGGTTCAGCTCGGGTTCATGCTGGGCGGGTCCATCGTGATCGAGTCGGTTTTCGCCCTCCATGGGATCGGGTACCTGGCCTGGGTCTCCATCGGGCGGTCGGACCTGCCCGTAGTGCAGGCCATCATCCTCCTGTTATCGATGATCTACGTGGTTCTGACCTTCCTGGGGGACCTGCTGAACGCCTTTCTCGACCCGAGGATCCGGGTGCAATGAGCGGGACGACTCTTCCGATTCAGCAGGACAGCGATACCGGCCTGGGGCGGGAGGTCGTCTTCCCGACCCCCGGCCAGGTTATGCGGAGGCGCATGCGCCTGCACAAGGGATTCATCGCCGGGGCCATCTGCGTCCTTCTCGTTTTCATGATGGCGATCTTCGCGCCGATCCTGACGCCCTATAACCCCTACACGCAGCATTTGTCGGAACGCCTCATCCCGCCCGTGTGGGACGCCAAGGGAACCTGGAAGCATCCCCTGGGGACCGACAACCTTGGGCGCGATTACTTGAGCCGCCTGGTCTACGGCAGCCGGGTTTCCCTCCTCATCGGTTTTTCCTGCATGCTGATCGCCATGGTCATCGGAACGCTCCTGGGGATGGCGGCCGGCTATTTCGGGGGGAAGGTGGACAGCCTGGTGGGGTTCATCATCACCGTGCGCCTGGCGCTGCCCGCCGTCCTCGTGGCCGTGGCCGTGGTGGCGCTCATCGGCGGTTCCATGCAGGTGGTCATCCTGGTCCTGGGCTGCCTGATCTGGGATCGTTTCGCCGTGGTGCTGCGGACCAACACCCAGCAGATTTGCTCCATGGACTACGTGGACGCCGCCCGCGCGGCGGGCTGTTCCACGTTCCGGATCATGTTCCAGGAAATCCTGCCGAACCTGTTCAACAACCT
>CAZKUZ010000246.1:0-1894 GCA_964556045.1 uncultured Thermodesulfobacteriota bacterium
GGCCCTCCAGGCACGCCTCGTGGGCCGCCTTCACCCGGTCGTTCTGGGAACCGATCAGGGGATGGATAGTAATCTCGAAGGCGTCATTGAACGGCTCTCCCATTCCAGCCAGGATGGCCACCTCATGACCGAAACGGTGCAGGAGCCGGGCGTGATGGCGCAGGATTTCCTCCACGCCGCCCACGAGCGGCGGGCAGGAGTAGTGGAGCAACCCGATGTTCAGTTTCTGCGAAATGTCCCGTTCCCCCTCTTGTTTCAGGTGAAGGACTGGATGATGGGAAGGAGCTTCTTCTCCAGGACTTCGTAGGAGAGATAGGTCCGCCCAAGCCTGTAGTTCTTTTCCAAGGATGCGGCACGGGCATCGGATTTGAGAAAGCTCCAGACCTGCTCTACGATCTCGTGGGTCACGAACCCGTCGAAGGAGATCACATCGAATCCCAGGGGCTCGATATCCTCGATGTAGATGGAATACCGGTTCACCACCAGGGGTTTCTTGAAATAGACCGCCTCCACGAAGGCGTTGCCGAAGCCCTCGTACCCGGAAGGATACGTCACCAGGTCCGCGCATTCATAGACATCATCGATGGTAAAGTCGTGATTGTGGTTGCTCTCGAAGCACCGGGCGGCCCCGATCCTGTCTCCAATGAAGATGAGTTCCACGCCGAGCCTGTCCGCGTACTCCTTCACCCGGTTCTCGTAGAGGGTTCCCTCGTCCCCCGATTTGTGGGAAATCACCAGCCGGGGATTGGGAAGTTCCATGAGATAGACCAGTTCGATGGCCCGCTCGATCCACTTCCTCGGCACCACCCGGGTGGGCTGGAGGATGAACAGATCGTCCTCCTTAAAGCCCAGAGACTCGCGCAAGGCCTTGGCCTTCCCGCTCGGTGTCGGGGGATTGGCAAAATCGAAAACGTTGGGAATCACCACGTTGCTCAAGCCCCGGCGGAAGCTGAGCTGACGGGAGGCGTTGGAGTTGATGGTCACGTGACGGATGGCCGGATGGGTGGGGGGAAAGGCGTAATGGACATAGTCCTGGATGGCGCAGATGAGAAATCGATCCCGCTCCCAGGCGAAGTCGTGGTGGTGGGCGATGGTGGGCACCCCGGTCTCGGCGATGAATTCCGTGATGGCCATGCCGAGGGGCACGTTCATGGGGATCGCCAGGGCGTTCTCGACAATCAGAAAATCGGGGTTGAACTCCTTGTAAAAGACGTAGAGCTTGGCCTTGAGATAGGTTCTCAGTTCGTGGACCTTGGAGCTCAGGGAAGGACGCCGAACCCGCTTCCCGAAACAGTCCTGCTGGACCTCCAGGATCTCCGGATGCTCGAAGTGGGCCTTCGGCTCCACGAAGGAATGGTCGGGAGGGGTCTCCAACTGTCCCGCGAAGAAGAAACACTCGTAGCCGTTTCGTTCCAAGACCTGATACCACTTGAAGGTTTCCAGGGAAACACCGTCGGTTCCCGCGATTCGGGTCGAGATAAACCCTACACGCTTCATGCCATCCTCCTGAATCACGCGGAGATTTTGAAAATTCATACCAGTTTATTTTTCTCTTTTCAAGAAAACGCGGGCATAGGCTGCGTACCGGCCCCTCCAACCTTGGGTTAAAAAAAAGCAGGAAGGCTGCGCCTCCCTGCCTGCCGGCGCCTCCCCATGAAGCGGCTATCTTTTCGCGCGCCTCAAAAGCTCTTTCCAATACTCGTCCACGTTTTTCTGGATTCGTCTCTTTTCCTCTTCGCTCATCAGCCGGAAGCGGGCCTGGGATTCGAGATACCTCTCCACGGGAACCTTCTTGGGTGGCACATAGGTTACGCGCCATTTTGAGCCGTTTTCCACCTCATAAAGGGGAAAGACGTTCGACAGGGTGGCGAGGCGGGCCACCTCGATCGACTCG
>CAZKUZ010000247.1:0-6390 GCA_964556045.1 uncultured Thermodesulfobacteriota bacterium
CGCGTCGGATACCCCCATGTATGGTCCCCCGAAAATACTGGCGTGCGGCCATCCGCCTCAAGCCCACCAAGCCCTGATCGATTTTCTGCAGGCCCACAACCTGGGAAGATTTCCCGTCGTTTTCGTCACCATAGAGGAAGAGGACAGTCCTCTCAAAGATCTCCTCGACCGTGATCACCTCTCGGGCTTCGGGGAGAAGGCGGGGAACAAACCGGCTCTGATCGTCTCCGGCTTCACGGAAAATGAGCTCCACAGGCTCTTGAGCGCGTATCGCGCCAGCGGAAGAAACCGCCCCCTCATGGCGACCCTCACCCCGACTTCAAAGGAATGGACGGTGCGTTTTCTTTTGGAAGAGCTTGCCCGGGAAGCCGAGGCGATGAAAAACATACAGCGGAATAGAAAATCAAACCCTGAATAGGAGAAAACGTGCAAGATCTCCCAATCACCGCCCTCCCCCTCGAAACCCAGGAGGCCCTGAGGGCCATCGGAAAGGCCGATATTCTCATCGGCATCCCCAGCTACAACAACGCGGAGACCATCGGACACGTCATCAAGGCCGTGAAACTCGGCCACGCCAAATACTATCCCGGGAAACGCGCCGTGCTGATCAACTCGGATGGGAGTTCAACGGACGGAACCCGCGAAGCCGCCCAAGCGGCCCTCGATGAGGATATCTACGACCTCAGTCTGGTCCGAAGGCCCCAGGAACCCATCGAAGGGATCACGACGACCTATCTCGGCATTCCTGGAAAAGGATCCGCCTTCAAGGCCGTCTTCGAGGCCGCGCACCTCCTCGGCGCGCAGGCCTGCGCCGTCTTTGATTCCGATCTGAGAAGCATCACGCCCGAATGGGTTCAGCTTCTCCTGGCACCCGTCCTGGAAAAGGGATATGGATATGTATGCCCCTTCTACCGGCGGTATAAGTATGACGGCACCATCACCAACAGCATCGCCTACCCCCTCACCCGTGCCTTGTACGGCCGCCGGGTCCGGCAGCCCATCGGGGGGGACTTCGGCTTTTCCGGGGAGTTGGTCCACAGGTATCTCGAAAAGGACGTCTGGGACACAGACGTGGCACGCTTCGGGATCGATATCTGGATGACCACGACCGCCATGGTGGAAGGCTTCAAGATCTGCCAGTCTTTCATGGGAGCCAAGATCCACGATGTCAAGGACCCCGGAGCCGACCTCGGCCCCATGTTCGAGCAGGTCGTCGGCACCATTTTTCTCATGATGAAGACCTATGAAAATCGATGGAAAGAGGTCGTCGGAAGCCGCCCGACCGCCATCTTCGGCTTTCAGTCGGAGGTCTCCCCCTCCCCCCTACAGGTCAATCTCGAACGGATGATCACGAAATTCAAGGAGGGCTTCGACCGGCACGAGACCTACTATGAGCGAACCCTCTCCCCGGATTGCATGTCAAAACTCGCTGAAGTCCGGGAGATGGCCTCGGAACGTGCCATCGATTTTCCCAAGGTCCTCTGGGTCCGGATCATCTACAACTACGCGGCAAGCTACCAGAAAGCAGATGACAGGAACCGCCTGCTCGAATCCTTGATTCCCCTCTACTTCGGTTTCGTCGCCTCCCACGTAAGGGAAACCGAATCCTACGACGATTACAAGGCGGAGGAAATCATCGAAGAACTTTGTGAAATATACGAAGACACAAAACCCTACCTCTTCCAGAGATGGAAAGAGAAGGGTTGCGAGGAATAGAAAGATGGAAGAAAAAAAGAAGATACTCGCCGTTGATGATGAAGAAGATATCCGCTTCATCCTTAAGGAAGAACTCACGGACGAAGGATACGATGTTTACACCCTGGGGGATCCCACTCAGGCCCTCGACAAAATCGAAGAGATCAAGCCGGATCTCGTCCTGGTGGATATCAAAATGCCCCAGATGAGCGGCATCGAGCTTCTTGGAAAGATCCGGGACAAATACTATGATCTCCCCGTCATCCTCCTCACAGCCTACAGCTCCTTCAAACGGGACATCGCTTCCGCCGCCTCCGATCACTACGTGGTCAAATCGGGTGATCTCACGGAGCTCAAGAACCGGATCGAGCGGATCTTCAAGGTTAGGGCATGAAACCCCTTAAAAATATTCGGTGACGTCTATTCCATATTTGTATGGGTCAATCGACTTGACGATAAACCTTTTGGGCTGCGCCCCTCCCGGAGTCAGGGTGGCAAGATCAATAAGGGGACCGTCGATCCTTTCCCCTGTTTTTTCAGTAATGAGTTTTACCTTGGGGTACTGGCAATACTCGGGGGCCTGATTCGTTTCCATCACGACCGCCAATTCTCTGGTATTCAAAAGAACGACACACCCTATGGGGTAAACGCCTACCATGTTGATAAAGGCCTTCAACAACAGGGAATCAAACTTCGTCCCGGCCCCTTTCATCATCATTCCCAGGGCCTCATCCCTCCTAAAAGGAGTTTTCTGGTAGACTCTTGGAGTAGTCGTGGCATCAAAAACATCAGTTATCGCGACGATCCTGCTGAAAAGATTCAACTTTTTCTTGAACACCAACCTGGGATAACCGGATTGGTCGACGCCCCTGTGATGCTCCAGAGAAGCCACAATAGCCCTGACCGGAAGTTTTCTGAATCTCTTGACTTGGGTGAGCATCTCGGCTCCCTTGAAGGGATGATTTTTAATAATCTCAAACTCCTCATCGGTGAGCTTGGCCGGTTTTGTCAGGATCTCCTCGGGAATAGATATCTTCCCGATATCGTGAAAGAGGGCAGCCATCCCAAGGTCCGACAGCCTCTTCCTCTCCATCCCCATCCGGTACCCGAGCGCCGTCGAAAGCACGCACACATTCAAGGAATGGTTGAGAGTATAGTCGTAGTGATTTTTTATATTCGTCAATGCCAGCATGTAGGTCTCGTCGATGATGACCGCATCGATGATGTTTTGCACCATCCTGCGTACCAGTTTGGTTTGAACCTTCCCGGGCAACGATCCATCCCCAACCATCTCCTTCAACAGTATGATGCTCTTCGTGTACATCCGCTTGCCAATCTTCCGGATGTTGGAGGTTCCTTGAATATCCTCCCCGCCTCCCCTCGGTTCCTGCAATCGAATCCTCACCACGTTTTGTGCTTCAAACTCCTCTTCGATATCCTCCAATTTTTTCGCGGGATCATTTAACGATTTCGAAAAAATGAACACGAACCGGCTCAATTCCTCCTTCGTGACATTCTCGTCGAATCCAACCTCTCCTATCCCGGAATTGAGAAACCCGTCCATCAGAAAATGAAAGATTTGGTAAGAAGCAAAATCCATGGGAAGCCTGTGTTTGTTAAAAAAGATGTGATTGCCGGTAATGTTGATTACGGCCTCGTCTTCGCTTCGAAAAATTTCTCTGAGGTTATCATCGAAACTTTGGAGATGCTCCAAGAACACCCTGTTGTTTGGATCATAGATCTGGGCTATTTTTATGGAGGAGATGAGATTATTTAAAAGACTTTTCCCCAATTCGACAATCTTTTTATCGGTAGAAAGCTGAAAATCGGTTGAATAGTCATCTCTTTCGACTGATACAAATGATGGATTCATATGTTTTCCGCACCTCCTTCCCTTACCCTGTTCCCGACCCTATGAAGGGCGTTCCGACAGGCGTTGCGTACCACCTTGTCTTTTCCTTGGCTTCCCTCTTCCAGGACCTTGATAGCGGAATCGGTACCCATCTCCGCCAGAACGTGGGCGACATAACTCCTGAATCTGTTGACTTCGCTCCTTTTAAACCAACTCTTTTGATATAGCAAACCCCGCAGGGTTGCGACCGCCTTTTCAGAGTCGGCCTTTTGGAGGATGCCCACCAGGGCCTTCCTCTCCAAAACATCCTTCTTCATGAATTCCTTCTGCTGGATAAGCCCACACACGATATCTACCGTCTTCTCATCCGGTTGATCGATACACTTCGCCGTCAAAATACGAACGGCTTGATCCTGGTCACGGAGAAGTCCGGATAGAATGGAATTGACCTCCTCCCCTCCAATTCGGGACAGAGCTTTCACGGTTTTACGACGCACCTCCACATCCGGATGATTAAGTCCTATCTTTAAATAAGGAATAGCTTTCTCTTTCACCCTGCTCAGGATAGGAATAATTTGGTTAAGAAGTTCTGACCTGCCATCGGAAAGACATGCCCCTAAAATTTCAATGTTTTCTTCTCCGAATTTTAGGAGCAAATCCTTCGCCCTCGGGTGAACGGACTGGGCCTTTTTCCGCATAAGAACGTCAAGGAGAACAGGGACTGCCTTTTCCTCCATGAAAGGGAGGTATTCGATGAGATCCTCCCAGGACACGATGAAATCATCCTGGATCATCTTTCTGATTTTTTCGATCAACTCCGGCCGCTGCACCACCTCTCTTATTCTTTTCACCAGGTTTTTCACTTTCAGCGGCTGAATGTCGGGATTGTTCTCAACCTGATGGAGGGCTGAGAAAACATCATGGGCAACTCTGAAGTCTCCGTTAGAGACGAGGTTTGAGAGATATTCCGTCAAAGTCTTCAAAAGGGTAGCGTATTCCCCCTGTTCATTTTCAAGAAGAAGCAGGTCGAAAAGAACGTAGATAAACTCCCGTTTGGGATTGAAACTCTTACGGTCTTCCTCGAGAAGCCCCCTGATCTCTTCCAAATCCTCATCATCAAGCAAGATAAAAGAACCAACTTCCTGGGGCTTGTCAACGACCTCCTCAACCCATTGGGGGAGGCCGGATGTCTCTTCGCCGTCCTCGTCTTTCAGAAAAATTCTCTCGGAAAGGCCCGAAGAGGTAAGGTCTTGAAGTTGCTGAGATAAGGCACCCTGATTCTCAAAAGGCTCGGCGAGATCGGTGAACAGCTCGTTGATGGCGATAAAGGTTATATGGCGGAAATCTTTTTCCCAGAAGGAACTGACCACATCGGTATCTTCCGTAACCTGCCAGTTTTCGGCAAGGGCTTCAAGAAAACCATTAAGTTCGTCCGTCCCGAGGCCCTCATGAAAGGAAATCTCCCTCACCCCATCCCGGTAAAGGAGAAATACCAGGCCTCTCCCTTTCCCCTTTCCCTCATAGATTACCTCACCGTCCAGCGTGATGGCAGATTCATCAATCCTGATCGTTAAAATCCCATACTCGTCGAGGTAGGCTTGAAATTCCCTGTCCAGGCGTTCTTTTTGTTCCCGGATGATGGGGTTTCTCTCCGGATAGACCATGATCGATCTCAGAGTCTTTCCCATGAGAGAGAGTAGATTCCTGGCCCGGACCACGCCCTCCGCATCGTGGGTGGAATCGAACAATCTGTTCTCTGTATTATCCATCATGGTTTTTACGTTGCAGGATCATGAGTAAAACATCGAGGACTCTTACTGAAACAAGGGCAAAGATAGTCGACTGTTTACATTGAGCTAATGGTCAGACTGAAAAACCCTCTCTTCAAAAAAACACTCCTCTACCCCCACGACTTGAAAATATATGTTGTACAAGCCACAATGTCAAGTTGTAAGGTTACAAACTAAAACTTTAAAGACAATGCAAAAAATTCCTTTTATATATGGCATATGGTCCCCCCAAATCAACCATACCCCAAGAGCTACAAAAACTCCTCCGGATCGAGATAACGAGCGCCGAGGAGCGCGGCAAAGGCGCGGGCGAAGGGCGCCGCCTTGGCAACGGGATTGACAACCACCGTTTCCCGGACAAACTTACGAATCGAAATCAGGGACTTCTCCACCTCCGGGCCGTCGAGGGGCTCCGTGGAGCGGCCGTCCGTGACGACGGTGAGGTCGATGGCCGGATAACGGTCACGCCACTGGCGGGCAACCCGCTCCACCAGACGAAGACCCTGACGCAGCGGCGTGGCCCCGCCTTCCGTGACACCGGAAAGACGATGAAGAACGAAATGGAAGCTTGTGGTGGGAGGGGTTAAGGCCCGCGCTTCGGTTCCCTGAACGGAGAGGAGCATGACCGGGTCCCGGTGCAGGTAGGCCTCTCCCAGGGTTTTCGATACCCACGCCCGCATCAGTTCCAGGGTGGCCGCCATGGAATCGCTCACGTCGAGGAGAAAGACCTGGAGACAGTTTTGAGGAATCCGGAACTCCGGCGTCCGCAGATCCGCCGCTGCCGGGTGCCGCCGTCGTCGCTTCCAGGCCTCATAAAGGGTGGTCACGGGATCGATCTTCCCACCATCCCACGGCCGGGATGCGCGCTTTCGCCCCGAGTCGGAGGGGGCCTCCCTTCGGAACCGGGAACGTCCGGACGATCTTACGGAAAGGGCCCTCGCCAGCCACCGGGAAGAAGACTCATGGAAAAGGTCCGCACCTCCCGACCGGGAGACGCGCCGGGGAACCTCCGCCGGGGTCTCCCCTCTTCCGAAATCAGACTGGATCAGCTTT
>CAZKUZ010000248.1:0-8617 GCA_964556045.1 uncultured Thermodesulfobacteriota bacterium
GCCCCTACGATCAGCGCGGCGATCAGCCAGCGGAGGATGTACTCCTTATTGAAGGGGGGAAACCACGGAAGTAATAACAGGAAAATCCCGAACGCGAGACCCGGGTAACTCAGGCCGGTCCAGTCCAGGAATCGTTTCATCCCCCCATTTCCGTATCCGCTTTGTTCCATCGCCATCTTTCCCCTACCTTTCCCAGATCCCCCGGACCTTCGACCCGAACAGTCCATTCGGTTTCACGATGAGCACTAACGCGATGAACAGCACCGGGATGACGTATTCCCAGCCCTCCCCCACATAGACGCGGGTGAGGATCTGCAATAGGGCGATCATGAATCCCCCCGCCGCGGCACCGGCGATGTTTCCGAACCCCACGATGATGATAACGAACCAGGAGTTATATAACGGTTCCAGGCCCACGGTGGGATACGAGGGATACATGAACAGGAGACTCCCCCCGGCCATGGCCGCCAAGGCACAGCTCATAATCATGGCAAACAACTGGATCCGGTCGACGGAGATCCCCACCATTAACGCTCCCGTCTCATCCTGAGAAACGGCCCGAAGCGCCTGTCCTACCCGGGTGAACTTCATGAAGATCCAGAAGACCGCGATGGTCACGAGAGCCAGGATACTGGCAAACAGGCGATCGATGGAGATATAGACCCCGAATACCGAGATGGGCGGCAGCGGCCAGTACCGGACGATCCCTTTATAGGTTGTTCCGAAGATCAACTGGTGGCCGTTGATGAGGATGACCGAGATTCCCAGAGTCAGCAGGAAACAGTTCATCAGCCAGTTTTCCTTGCTCTTCTTCCGCAATGGATAGAAGATCATCCTATCCGTCAGCACCCCCGAAACGGCCCCCACGAGGAAGGCCCCGAACACGGCGATGACCGGCGCCGTGAGCATGAGCAGGTGGTTGGGGTTTTTCTCGAGATACTTGTGAAGCGGCGTAAAGATATAATAGGCCACCAAGGTGCCGATCATGAAATATTCACCGTGGGCGAAGTTGGAGATATTCATCACGCCAAACATCAAGGTCAGCCCCATGGCCATCAGGGCCCACATGCCGCCGGTAACAAAGATATTGATGATGACATATGCCCCCTGATCGACCGCCGCGTAAACGGCGATGGCCAGAGTCACAAGGATGGTAATCCCCGCCGACGATTTCAACCAGCGGAGGAACCTGAGATACGCGGGTTCCATGATGACCATTTCATGAACGTTTCCACCCATCGTAAGCGCCTCAAACCCCCAGGTAAATCTTCCGTATATGCTCGTTTCGGGAAAGCTCTTCCCGGCTCCCCTCAATGACGATTCGTCCTCGCTCCAGGACGTAGCCCCTGTCCACCACCTGGAGAGTCTTCGTCACGTTCTGTTCCACCAACAGGATCGTTACCCCTTTTTTGTTCAGCACACCGAGCGCCTCAAACACCGTGTCCACCACCCGGGGTGCCAGACCGAGGGAGGGTTCATCCACCAGCAGGAGGGAGGGATCCGACATGAGACTCCTGCCGATGGCCAGCATCTTCCGTTCTCCCCCGCTCAATGTCCCGGCGAGCTGAAAGCGCCGTTCTTTCAACCTTGGAAAGAGCTCGAATACAAAATCCATCAGCGCCGCTTTCTTCTTCCTGTCCCGGATGGCATAAGCTCCCATGGCCAGGTTTTCAGAGACGGTCATCCCCGTAAAGAGGTTCATCTCCTCGGACACAAGGCTAATTCCCATTCGGCACACCTGATCGCCTTTCATGCGGGAGATATCCTTCCCTTTGAAGAGCACCTCCCCGCTGTCGACCTCAATGAGGCCGGCGATAGCTTTCAGCGTGGTACTCTTCCCCGCCCCGTTGGGCCCGATAAGGCAGACATACTCCCCCTCTTCAATCCTCAGGGAGACGTCCCACAGGACATGGAGGAAATCGTAACGGGCGTTCAGGTTTCTTACCTCGAGCATGGCCGTTACGAAACGCCTCCCTCACTTCCCGAACTGCCCAGGTAGGCCTCGTTGACCGCCGGGTCCTTGGCCACCTCTATGGTGGGGCCTTCGGCAATCTTGTTTCCGAAATTGAGGACCACCAGTCGGTCGGACAGCCCCATAATCACCTGCATGATATGCTCAATCATCAGAATGGTTACCCCGCTGTCCCGAATCCGACGGATGATGGCCATCAATTCCTCCAGCTCCGCGCCCCGCAGGCCGGAAGCCAACTCGTCCAGCAACAAGAACTTCGGCGAACTCGCCAAAGCACGGGCCAAATCGAGCCGCTTGAGCTGCACCGCATTTAGCTTCTCCGTGAGCATATCTTCCGGCATATTAAATTCCACGAAGGTCAGCTTTTCCCGTGCAACGGTCGCTGCCTCCGCTACATTTCTCTGATGCCGAAGCCCAAAAATGGCGGCCACCATGACATTCTCGAGAACCGTCATTTTCGGGAAGGGGCGCGGAATCTGGAACGTCCGTGACAATCCCCGGTGGCACATCTCTTCCGGAGGCAACCCTGTGGTTTCCTCTCCCATGAAATAGACGGATCCAGAGGTAGGGGGATCCAGGCCGGCGATGGCGTTGAGAAAGGTGGTTTTTCCCGCACCGTTGGGACCAATAAGACCGACGATCTCGCCCTCTTCCACCACCATAGAAACATTATTGACGGCCTTCAGGCCCTCGAAGTGCTTGGATAGTCCTCTCGTCTCCAGGATCCGCATCCCTTCTCCCGCTACGCCGGGGAATCCCCCTACCCCATTTTGGAGGTTTTTACTTGAAAACCGGTTCCTTTTCTCTCAAATCCTTGGGATACACGATATAACTCTTGCCGTCCATATATTGGATAACCGGCAGGAACCAGTAGTCGCTTCCAACGATCGGGTCATTGTAGGTCTCCGGCTTGTAGGCAATCTTCTTGACCATGATGGCCCCGTCTTCCTGACCGTAGGTCAGCTTGCCCGGGCAGACCTCGTCCACGATCACTTTCCGGATCGTCTTCTTGTCCAGCTTCCCATACTTCTTCAACGTCTCTTTCAAGATTTTGATAAAGAAATGAACGTTGTCATGGTTCAGTCCGCTGGCCGTTGCCCCCGGCGCATAGCCGTACTTTTTCTTGTAGGCCTCCGCCCATGCCTTGGCCTTCTTCGTCCCGAACTTGGGAATCATGTCGAAGACCCCGTTCGAGGCTTTTCCCGTCAACTTATACCATTCCCCGATCCATCCCAACCCATCGTTGATGATGACCGACTTGACGCCGATCTCGGCGGCCTGCTTGATGAAGGCGGCCGATACCGCCGGCGCGGAGGATGACCCGGCCAAAACCGCCACGCCCTTTTTCTTGTATTTTCCCATGAGGGGATAAAAATCGGTCTGGGTTTTGGAGAAAAAGTCGCTCGACACAATTGTCCATCCCTTAGACTCAAAGCTTCTCTTTAATCCACCTACGACCTCGCGGCCCCAGTCGTTGTCAATACCGTAGAGGGCCACGGTTTTTTTCTTGGGTTTGAATTTACCGTTCTTGATGGCATCCTCAAGGAGCTCCACATACGCCATGGAAAGCTTGGAAACAATGGGATATCCCCGCATCCAGAGCCCCTTGTATTTGGGACTGGATTTATATTTTTCTACCGCGCTGGAAGCGCCGCCCATGGAACCCACGTTCGGAATCTCGTACTTGGCCGCCAAGTCCATCAACGCCAACATCACGCTGCTGTACCATCCGCAGACGGTAGCCTGCACGCCCTGGCGTTCCGCCGCTTCGGAATAGGCACTGGCCGCCTTGGCAGGATCCCCCTGGGTATCGATATAAACCAGCTTGATTTTGTAGTCACCAATCTTGTAGCCGATGCTCTCGAAGGCCATCTTGGCTGTGTTCTTGATCTCCTCTCCCGTTCTCGCCGATCCGCCCGTGAAAGGGCCAATGACACCGATCTTCAAAACCTTCTCGGCATGAGCCGCGGGAACCGTAAAAAAGCCCCCAATGCAAACAATCATCAATCCAACCATGAAACCTTTCAAAAATTTTTCCATCCCTACCTCCTCCTTTCTGTGTTGTTACCATTCTATACCCGCCACCGACAGCGGGTTCCTATCGATACCCTCCATTCGGAAGGCTCCCTTTCAGGCGATTTCGACCTGCCGGACGTGAACCTCACGGAAACGGACAGGTGCGCCTATCTCCGTCATCTCTTTCAGAAACTCCAAGGGTTCCAGGCACTCCGCCGCAATGACGCCACGATCCGCCTTTCCCTGAACACACATCTTGGCACCCACAACGGCAGGCGCGGCCACGTAGATGTTGGAAGCACCGAATTTTCGATAAATCTCCAAGCGCTCTTTTGGGGTTAGGTAGAGAAACGTGGGAAAGAAAAGATCATATTCAACCTTGTCCTCTCCCTCCCAACCGCTCACCTCGATTGTGGTTCCAGCTACTACCTTCAGCGGCGCCCCGGCTGATTCTTCGTCCTCCTCCAAAAAGGTGTTCACCGGACGTTTTACAAGAGCCATCAAAACGTCAAAAGGAGAGACCTCTACACCTTTGACCCTGATGGGATCCATTCTGGCAAACCCCGTTTTTATTAAGGTACCAGCCTGATAATCCACCGTGTATTTGAAATCACAATACTGAATTCCCTTGCCAATGAAGTAGGGCAGCGTAATGGGTTCCTGATGCTGATGATAAACTAAGGGAACCTCACCCACAGGCTCTGGAAATTCGTAAACCTCGTAGTTACTGAAGATGGGAAACCTCTTGTATTGTCCGTTCACGAAGACCGTGGGTTCCACCGCGTATCCCCACAAGGCGCGGAACGGTGACCAAGTAGGAGACCACCCTGAAACAATCTCGTCTTTGGGCTTGTGGATGCTCCGACCCAGCTTGATCTTTATGGCCTCTACCCGATCCAGCTTGTCACAGGCATACCGCGCCAGAACGTTGACCACGCCGGGAGAACTCCCGCACCCCACCAGAGCCGTGAGCCCCGCCGATTTATATTCGGCGTCAAACTGGATGGGAGCACCCTCAATAATCTCCTTGAGGATATTGTCTTTGGCACGAATGTCCAAAAGTTTCGGCTCGCCGAACGAGGTATCTACGTAATGAGCCCCAACCTCCAGGGCCGCCTGCATGATCATAGGATTGAAGATTGTGACAGTGAGATTGATGATCACATCCATCCCTTCTGCCGCCCTCTTGAGAGAGGCCACGTCTGAGGCATCCACCTGGACCCCTTCTACCTTTTCGCTGCCGACCTTCTCAACAACCTTCCGAACCAGGTCCATATCAATATCGGCGAGCAGAATCTTGGAGACATCTCTGTCTCGTGCCAATATCGAGACGCAAGGTCCTCCCTGAGCACCTGCCCCAACCACCATTACTTTCATCTTTGTCTCCTTGCCTTTTGCCATTCTGTTAGGTTGGTATACTTTGTACAGACATACTCTCCTCTTCGGGGAGGGCCGATCCGCCCTCCCCTTGAAGCATTTCCGGTCTCTTCGGCCTCCTAAACCCTCAGCTCAGCTTCCAGGTAGACCACCGCTCATTCAACTTGTTGAGACGTGGCCGCCACCACTCGGAATTGAAACTGAACTGTTTCTCCAAATTCGCCGGATAGGTTGGAAGCTTTTTCTGACGATCTTTGTCGATATAGTTATAGGCAAGCTTGTTTGAGGGGCCATACGCAATCAGCTTTCCACACTGATACCCTTGGCGCTTCGGATCAAGGGCGAACTGGATGAATTTCATGGCCAGTTCCTTGTTTTTCGCTCCCTTCGGAACCGCCCAGACATCCCAGTCATAGGCAGCCCCTTCCCACACGATCACCAATGGGATCCCTTTGGCTTGCGCCACATTCACCCGTCCGTTCCAAGCGGAGCTCATGGCCACGGCCCCAGAGGTCAACTGCTGGATAGACTGGGCCCCCGATTTCCACCAGGAATCGATGTGATTCTTGATCTGACTCATCTTCTTGAAGGCCCGCTCCACGTCGAGCGGATACAACTTGTCTTTGCTTACGCCATCGGCGATAAGGGCGAACTCCAGATTAAACGGTGCAAGATCCTTCAGGGAACGGGCTCCCGGGAAGTTTTTCACGTCCCAGAAATCCGCCCAGTTTTTCGGCGCTTTCTTTACCAATTTCTTGTTGTAAGTCAGGGCGGTCGTGAAAGCTATATTCCCGATCCCGCACTTGAAAATCGCCTGTTTCGTAATGTTCTTGAGATCGACAATGTTCGTATCGATGGGCTCAAGCAAGTTCTCCGCCGTCGCCGTGGCAAGGGTCCGCGTGGCTATATCAATCACGTCCCATTCTACGTTTCCACTCTCCACCTGGGCCTTGATCTTTGCCAGGTCCGGTCCTGTGGCTTCAACGATTTCGACACCCATTTCCTTGGCAAACGGCTCAAAAAAGGCCTTCCGCTGTGATGCCTGATACGATCCTCCCCACGAACAGATCACCAGCTTCTTTTTCGAGGCTGCGGTGACTTTCCGGACAAAAATATGCGGTCCCACCGCAGCCGCGGCCGTCACCATCGCCCCTTTCTTCATGAATTCACGTCTTGTGATTTTTTTCTTCGCCATTTTCTCTCCCTCCTTGCTGATACGTTTCCCCCTTTAAACCTTAAATTATCGCTATTACATTCAGCAAGCTTCATACCAAAAACGCTTAAGAAGAATGTCTAATAATTACAGCAAGTTATATTATGCCGTAAATTACTGCTACGTCAGGAATAATTCAAAATGGAATTAAGTTTTTAAAAAACGCGAGAAAACCAGGGAAACAAACAACAAATATTGATTCTTTTTTTAATTATATGATTCTAATTCGAATCAGTCTGTGCCCTCAGCCCATACTTTTGTATCTTTTTCACCACTGAAGATTGGCTTATCCCAAGCATCTCTGCCAGTCTGTATGTGTTTTTCTCCCTCTCAAGCGCCGCCTTCAGGATACGTTTCTCTAAATCGCGGAGGGCTTGTTTCAAGCCCTGGCCGTTACCCACGTCGGGTTCTTTCAACCGCCCTCCCGGAAACAGGTGGAATACCACTTCCCTCCGCGTAATCTCCGGAGAGTCCGACGTAATGACAATCCGCTCTACCAGATTTCTCAGCTCCCGAATATTGCCAGGCCAATGATATTTTTTCAATTCGTCCAGCGCGTCCTCCGAAAATCTCTTTTTGAATCCATACCTCCTGTTGAAAACCTCAAGAAAATGCTTTGCGAGATCAGGAACCGCTTCGATCCTTTCTCTCAGCGGCGGAACGATGATGGGAAAAACATTCAAACGATAATACAAATCTTCACGGAACAATCCCTCTCTGACCATGGACGCCAGGTCATTATTGCTTGCCGCAATAATCCGGCAATCCACATGAATAACTTTTGTGGAACCCACCCGCATGAACTTTCTCTCCTGGAGAAAATGCAGCAGTTTTACCTGGAGTTTTAGAGGAATTTCTGAAATCTCATCAAGGAACAGTGTGCCACCGTGCGCAATCTCGACGAATCCGATCTTTCCTTCCGTTTTCGCCCCCGTAAAGGCCCCCTTCTCGTATCCGAAAAGTTCTGATTCTATGAGGTTTTCTGGGAAGATCCCGCAGTTGACCTCCACAAAGGGACCGTCCCTCCTATCGCTGATCTGGTGAATGTATCGCGCCAGCACGTTTTTCCCGACTCCGGATTCTCCCTGTAACAGAATGGTCGTATCGATCTTGGCCAATCGGTCCACCGTGGCAATAATCTGTTTGAACGACGAGCTTTCCACAATCAGGTTCTCAAGCATGGAGCGGGAATCCCGCAATCGGCTCAATTCCTTCCGATATCGACCCACCAGCATGGATTGATCCTCCAATTTCTGCTTCAGTTTAATCAGTTCCGTCATGTCCTTGCTGATACTCACCACGCGAGAAATGTTTCCAGAGCTGTCGAACACCGGTGTCGCCGTTACCATCACCTGCTTTCCGCTCTTTGTGTTCTGGATAATGGTGGTCGGCCTCTTCTCTTTTAAAACCTTCACCGTTACCGACGGATAAAAAATCTTTCGTTTCTCGAGATCCTGAACATACTTTCCGATGATCTCATCGGCGGTAGTGCCACACATCTCTATAGAGGGTTGATTGGCCCGAAGAGTTTTTCCCTTTCCGTCCGTGACAAAGACACCATCATAAGACGAGTCGTAGATGGCCTTCAATTCTTTGTTCAGTTCAATCAATTCGTTGACCGCCTCGTTGTCGGAAAGGAGGGGGAAAAACCGGAACACATGATACCTTTCATCCTCCAGTTCTAAAACTTCTCTCTCCACTTTGTATTCATCATAGAATTGTTCATGTTCGCTGTTTTTTAAGATGTTTCTCAACGAGGGGTTTTCAGATATCATCTCATCAAGATTTCTTCCCATAACCTCTTCTGCCTTATGACCGAAAAGTTTTGCCACAAGGTTGTTCACGTAAACCACGGACTGAGACGCATCAACAACTAAGATCCCCTCAATGCAACGGTCCAGCAACATCTTGAGAAAGGTTTTTTCTTTCATGAAACTCCCCCCTCGAATTAATCCAGGTGATTTAATATACCATAAATCCAAAAATTTCACGTCCCGGGAATAGTAAAGATTTTTCTGTGCATGAATCTTGACAAACTT
>CAZKUZ010000249.1:0-3482 GCA_964556045.1 uncultured Thermodesulfobacteriota bacterium
CCGCCTCAAAAAGGGGCAACGCGACCCGTTTTCCCTCAACGCCGTCTCGCGCTTAGCGCTGGAGACATTGTAACTTTTCCGGGATTACCCCACCATCGTGTGTTCTTCCGCGTACTGAAAGTGCTCCTCCTCCTGGGGGCGCATGGAGAAGGCGACCGTGGCGGGTCCCACCCTTCCCACATACATCACGGCGACCAGAACCACCTTGGCGAACGCGGAAAGCGTGGCCGTAATGCCCGTCGAAAGACCCACCGTCCCAAACGCGGAGACCACCTCGAAAAGGATATTGATGAGATGGAGACGCTCTTTCCCCGTCGGGACCCCCCATCCTTCCGAAACCAGCAGGATCAGGGTCGCCACGAACACCGTCACCAGGGCGAGGAAAGAGATCACGATGACCCGGTCCGTCACCTCCATCGGGAGGGTCCGCTGGAGAACGGAGACGCGCCGATGGCCGTGGATACGGCGCCAAACAAGAAGCAGCAGGACACTGAAGGTGCTCGTCTTGATTCCGCCCCCGCAAGATCCCGGAGACGCCCCCACAAACATGAGAAAGAGGGTGAAAAAGAGGGTTGCGTTGGTAAGCTTCGTATAGTCGAGCGTGTTGAACCCCGCCGTCCTCGGCGTAACCGACTGGAAGAAGGACGCCAGGATTTTGCCCCTCCAGGGAAGCGGTGCCAGTTGGTCGGCGTATTCCGTGACGAAGATGAAAACCGCCCCCACGATGATGAGAAGTCCCGTCGTGATCAGCACCACCTTGGCATGAAGAGAAAGCTTGCGCCGCTTGTCGAAGAGGGCGGGAAGATCGATAAGCACGAGGAATCCCAGCCCGCCGAGGACGATGAGCACCATGAAGATGAGATTCACCGGGATAGAATTCTGATACCGCACCAGGCTGTCGGGGAAGAGGGAGAAGCCGGCGTTGCAAAAGGCGGAGATGGAATGAAACACGGCCGAATAGATGGCCTGCTTCAGGGGGAAGTCCCGCATGAAGCAGAGGGTCAACCCCAGGGCCCCCAGGGCCTCGATGCCGAAGGCCAGAACGAAAATGGCCCGGAGCATCCCGGAAAAGTTCTTGAAGGGGGAGTGGCTGAAGCTGTCATGGATCGCCACCCGCCCCTTGAAGGAGATCCGTTTGCCCAGCAGGATCATGAAAAAGACGGAAAAGGTCATAATACCGAGCCCCCCCATCTGAATGAGGGTGAGAATCACAAGCTGCCCGAACAGGGTGAATTTCGTTCCTGTATCGACGACGATGAGGCCCGTCACACAGACCGCGGAGGTGGAGGTAAACAGGGCGTCCACAAAGGAAATCGGCCTCCCGTTCGTGCTGACGGGAAGCCAGAGGAGAATCGCTCCCAGGAGAATCGCGCCGGCAAACCCCATCAAAAGATAATGGGCCGGACGTAAAGACGGTTTCCCTCCTTTGGCGGAACTTTCGTAAACTCCCATGGTATTGGCTCTTATACGTTAAAACGGAAGGTTATCACATCTCCGTCCCGGACGGGATACTCCTTTCCCTCAAGCCGCAGGAGCCCCTTCTGGCGCGCCTCGGGGATTCCTCCCACCGCCATGAGGTCATCGAACGAGATCACCTCGGCCTTGATGAATCCCCGCTCGAAATCCGAATGAATGACTCCCGCCGCCTTGACCGCGGGTAACCCCTCGGGAATGGTCCACGCCTTGACTTCATCTTTCCCCACGGTGAAAAAGGAGATACGTCCCAATTTCCTGTAACAGAGGTGAATCAATCGATTCATGGCGCTCTCTTCGATCCCCAGATCCTCAAGGAACACCGACGCGTCCTCCTCCGAGAGCTGGGCGATCTCCATCTCGATTTCGGCCGCCACCACAAAGAGGCTGTCCGCCAAAAAGGGATAAACCTCTCCTATCCTCGCCACCACCTGATCTACTTCCGACGATCCCAACTGATTTTCGTGAACGTTGAGGGCCACGATCATGGGACGCATGGTAAGGAAATCGAACCCCTTCAGGCGCTGCCGCGCCGTCTCATCAAGATCGAGCTGATTGAGAAAGGTCTCTCCCTCGAGGGTATCCTTGCACCTCTCGAGCAGGGAGATCTCTTCCTTCACGGGAAGCCCCCGCTTCAGGTCCTTCTGAAGACGCTCCAGGCGCTTTTCGATGATGGAGAGATCGGAGAGAATCAGATCCGTGTGAAAGCGCTCGATGTCCCGGAGGGGGTCCACCCCGCCGAGGGGATGGGGAAAAACGCTGTCCGGGAAAACCCTGACCACGTGAACAAAGGCCTCGATCTTGCCGACGGATTTCAGGAAGGCCCCGTCCATCTCCCCCTTTTCCCCGTCTTTGACGATGCCGGCGAAATCGAGATACTCCATTTCCGCGTAGGTCACCTTCTTGGGCTGATACATCTCGGCCAGACGGGTCACCCTCTCGTCCATGACTTTGACCACCTTGATGTCCGGTCCCTGCCGCCCCGCCTTGTGGTCGGCCGGGGAACTTCCCGTCAGGGCCTCGAACAGGGTGGTCTTTCCACTCAGCGGCAGTCCGATGATACCGATTCGCATGGGACTCTTCTAACGCAAAACGCGGCCGAGTGCAAGGGAAAGAGGTTCTTCCGGAAAGAGATGAAATCCAGAATACGAGGAAGCAATATTCCTAACTCTTTATTCCAGGGAAACCACGCGAGCTGAAAGGAATCAAGCCAATCCCTTCAACAGCGTTTCCTCATCCACCTCGTCGATCTGCTCCGGTTTCAGGTGCCCCTCGGCGTATTTTCTGTAGACCCCGGAGCGGACAAAGAGGGAAAACAACGCCGCGTCGAGGTGGCCGTCCTTCACCATGAAGCCCATGATCCTCAGGGCCTCGGAGAGGGATTTCCCTTTCTTGTAGGGCCGGTCGGAAGCCGTCAAGGCCTCGAAGATATCGGCGATCGCCATGATTCTTGAGGGGATGGAAAGGTCTTTCCCTCCCAATCTCCTCGGATACCCCGAGCCGTCGAGGGTCTCATGATGCGTGCCCGCGTACTCGGGAATCCTCACCAGCGGATCCGGGTAGGGAAGGCGCTCTAACATCTCGATGGTCATGATGACGTGTTCCCGGATCTTGAAGATATCCTCGGCCGTAAGGGTTCCGCGTTCGATCGAGAGATTGTAGAGTTCGCCGAAGTTATAGAGATACCTTGGAACCTCGAGCTTGAATCCCTTACGGCGATACGCCTCCTCGTCGAAATCGGGACGCGGGACGAGATGCTCGGGACGATCCGAGAGAAGGAACTCCACGACGGGAAGCGGCGGTTCTTCGACACCGCTGAACAACCGCCGCTCGTTCTCCGAGATTCCGAGCCGGTTGCTGAAATGACGAACCCAGGTCCGTCTCGCGATTTCACGCAGGCGTCCCTTTTTCTCCTCATCCATGAACTCGTCTCCCACGTTGCAACGGGCCACGAAGGCGAAATCGTCGAGAAGCCGCCGCCTTTCCCCTTCTCGCCATTTCTCGAGGAT
>CAZKUZ010000250.1:0-4409 GCA_964556045.1 uncultured Thermodesulfobacteriota bacterium
TATGATAATCCTCGCAGATGGCCTCTCGGAGGAGGAGGAGCCCTTGGCTGTGCGTGTAGTGGGTTTTGCCTTCCTTCAAGGCCTTGCACCCCGCCTGGACGATACAGTCCGGGGTGTCGAAGTCCGGTTCCCCAACCTCCATGTGGATGACGTCGATTCCTTGTTTCTCCAGGACGCGGGCGCGTTCCAGGACGTCCATGACGATGAAAGAGGGGATGTTGAGGGCCCTATCCGTGATGTTTGAAGACATGGATGGTTTCTCCTATTTTTGCATTGAGAGTTTTTTCCGCGTTTCCATTCCGGACAAATATCTCCAGGCGAGAGGATGACCCGATCAAGGCGCTGGGAGCGCCTTCAGGGGCATCGGCGAAAGTTGCAACGAGAGGGATGTCGTCTCTTTTGAAACGAATTGTCATATCAGACGGCGTGAGGCCTTCAAGAAATTTGCGATGGATATTGGAGATGAGGTTCCCGAAATGGTCGATGTGAACGATGACGCCCTCGATAGAGTCGGGTTTTTCAACGGGGTTGAATTGCTTGATCTCGAGAAGGTGGTCCAGCGGAGACCCCAAATCGGGGATAATTTCTTCACCCTTCGTGGCGAGGTGTGCCGCGACAGGCGCGAAGATATCCCTTCCGTGGAAGGTTTTGCTGACGGGGTGCGTGAAATATTTCTCGTTTTGAAGGTGAACGATGGTTTTTTGAGGTGCGCTGTTCAGAAAACCGAAAAGGCCGTTGTCCGGGCCGATAAAGTTATATCCCTCGGCCTTTACGAGCACGGCCCTTCGCTGGGTTCCCACGCCGGGATCGATGACGCAGACAAAGAACGTTCCTTTTGGGAAATAGGGATAGCTTACGGCTAGGAGATAGCTTCCCTGGAGGATGTTTTGGGGCCGGACCTGATGGGTGAGATCAATGAGATGGCAATTCGGAGCGATGTTTAGGATGACCCCTTTCATAATTCCCACATAGGGATCTTTTGTGCCAAAATCCGTTAGAAGGGTGATGATGGTGTTGTGTTCCATTTCCTCAGCGAAATAGCAGACCTTACAAGAAGTGTCAACTAAAGAAAAAATCGGCTTTTTTAGGTATATTAGAAATGATTACTGGTTATTATTGACGGGAACTGGGGGGAGTGGTAGAAAATGAGGGTCGTATTGGTGATTGAAATGTTAACTTTAGACAAAGGAGAGACCAATGGAATGATGAAGGAATTCAAAGAATTCGCCATGAAGGGCAATGTCGTCGACATGGCCGTTGGTATCGTCATCGGCGCGGCTTTCGGGAAGATCGTGTCCTCGTTCGTGAAGGATGTGTTGATGCCGCCGATCGGCATGCTCATGGGCGGCGTGAACTTTTCCGATCTGTCGTTTGTCTTGAAAGAGGCGGTCGGTAAATCCCCGGCGGTGGTTGTGAAATACGGCCTATTTATTCAGACGGTTATCGATTTTCTCATCGTGGCCTTCGCTATTTTCATGCTCATCAAGGGAATCAACGCCATGAAACGGAAGGAAGAGGAGGCCCCCGCCGCGCCACCGGAACCCCCGAAGGAAGAGATTTTGTTGACCGAGATTAGGGATATCTTGAAGGAAAAGGCGTGAGGGTTGGTGAAAGGTCAAAGGTCAAAAGTGAAAGGTAAAAAGTAAAAGGTGAAAGGTGAGGGGGAAAACGAGGCTGAGATGAAGACCATCGGGTTGTTGGGCGGGATGAGCTGGGAATCCACGACGACGTATTACACGATGATTAACGAGGAGGTTCATCGCCGGTTGGGAGGTCATCATTCCGCCAAACTCTGCCTTTACAGCGTCGATTTCGATGAGATCGAACGGCTCCAGCACTTGGGCGACTGGTCGAAAACGGCCGAGATCCTGGGGGAGGCCGCGGAGGGAATCGAGAGATGCGGCGCGGATTTTCTCTTGATATGCACCAACACGATGCACAAGATCGCTCCCGAGATAGAGGCCCGTCTCCATATCCCCCTCGTTCATATCGCGGATGCCACGGCGGAGGCCGTGGTGTCGAAAGGCGTGAAGACGGTCGGGGTTCTCGGGACCAAGTTCACGATGGAGGAGGACTTTTACAAGGGGAGACTTGAGGACAAGTTCGGGTTGAAGGTATTGGTCCCGAATGAACCCGACAGAAACCTGGTTCACAAGGTTATTTACGACGAGCTTTGCTTGGGGAGGATCGAGAATGCTTCCCGGAACGAGTATCTGAGGATCATCGATACCCTTCAAAAGAAGGGGGCGGAGGGTGTGATCTTGGGGTGTACCGAGATCGCCCTTCTGGTCAAGCAGGAGCACACCTCGGTTCCTTTGTTCGACACGACGAAGCTCCATGCCATGAAGGCGGTTGAATGGGCGTTGTCTGACTGATTCCGTGAGAACGGCGGTTCCCCTGATGGTTTGTCCATTGACAATCCTCGAGCAGGTGGGTATTTTCACCTTGTGACAAGCGGAATCGATAAAAAGTGGCGAATCCTCGCGGTTTTTTTATTCTTTTTTCTCCTCGGAGGGATTTACAACGTTCCCCTGATCCGTCATTTTGACCGCTCGATTCCCTACATCCGCTTTCCCGTGCCGGGATACGAGGTGCAGCGGATGAACATGGGGGATCACCTCAACCTCTACTACAATTTCTGGCTCCTCAAGGATAACCTGGTCCATTTCCGGAACCCCTTTTCCGATCCTTACCAGTTCTATTACTGGGGGAAGCGGTTCTTCAATCCCCAGATCGCCCTTTTTTCGTTTCTTTTCACCGTCTTTTCTCCCCTTGGAGAGGTGATCGCCTTCAACCTGGTGTTTCTCCTTTCGTTCGTTCTGGCGGGGGGCTTTACCTTTCTGTGGCTGCGGAGGACGGGGATTTCTTTCTTTCCCTCCCTGGCGGGGGGGGTGATCGTGGCCCTGGCGCCCCATCGGCTCAGCCAGATGTGCGGCCACATCAACGGGCTCTTCTATTTTTCCTTTCCCATGCTCCTTTTTTTCGCCGAGGGGATGGCGCGGTCCTCGAAGAAACGGTACCCGATCCTCGTGGGGATTACGCTGATTCTGATGGCGTGGACGGAATACCACATGTTTTATTACACGGTGCTCTTTCTTGTCCCCTACGGCCTGTTCCTGCTGAAGAGGATCGTGGTTCCCGAGGAAGAGAAAACGGAAAGAAGAAGCGGAACCCTCCTTTTCCTCCTGGAGGGGGCCGGGATCGGGGCCGGCGTGACTGTTTTCGCCTTTCAGAAGGGGTGGCCTTACCACACCACCTATCCCTTTCTCGTGCCGGTTTTTGCCGTGGGGATTTGTTTTTTCTTCCAGGTTCTCGCCGGAATCGTGGCGGGTGTGACCCGTTCGGACGCGGAAACCGTAAGCAGGCGGATCGCCTTTCTCTTTCTACCCCTCGCCTTGTTGATTCTCTATCCCGTGAAGTTTTGGCTTCCCATTCCCCAGTACGGTCACCTCCTTTTTGCCGTGGTGGTAATCCTCATAGGGATAAATTTCGTCCGTTTCCGTGGCGAGTGGATGGGCGCCGGTGTGGACGGCCTTGTGATCCAACGGGTGGGTGAGAGGTTTTTGCCGCTTTTCCCGCTGGTAATCCTTTCCGGGGTGATCGTCATCGCCATCAAGAAGTTTGTTTTGGGAGGGACGATCGCCGAACGGGGACGGCGCCTGGCCGAGGTCCGCTACTTCTCACCCCATTGGGGGGATCTGTTTCGGAGGACCAACTACCAGGGAGAGTCGATGCTCTACCTGGGGATGGTGGCCTTGGCGTTGGTGCTTCTATGCGGCGGCGTGTACTTTTGGCACCGTCGCCGGGAAGGAAGGGGGGAGGGGCAGGCGGCCTTTTGGCTCGGGTCGTTTCTCTTTTTCACGTTCCTTTCCCTCGGATTGTCGGTGCCGCAGGTTCCCCTCTACGCCTTTTTTTACAAGGTGATTCCCTATTTCAAGTATCCCCGCGTTCCGGGGAGGATCATCTTCATTGCCTATGCCGCTTTGGCCTTCTGCGTGGCGTGGGGACTGGACCGCCTGCCCCTTAAGAGAGATGGATGGAAACGGGGACTGGTTTTACTTGCCGTTGTTGGGATCACAGTCGATTACTTTCCTCCCCGCCCCCTGGGGCTCTGTCTCCTGGAGAGGGGAAAGACCGTCTATGACGGGATGAAAAAGGAGGGGATGCCGCCCCGAACCCTCCTGGAAATTCCCATCTGGCCGGGGGATTCCGCCTGGTCCACCCTCTACCAGTATTACGTGACCCGGTATCGCTATCCCATGGTCAACGGGTATTCCCCCGTGGTGGCGAAAGATTACGTGGACGAGGTGTTCTACGGGTTGTATCCCATGGACGTGGGAGAGGCAAGCGAGAAGGCGAGAGCGATGCTCCGGCGGCTTCACGTCAAGTACGTGACGTTTCACGCCGAC
>CAZKUZ010000251.1:0-4989 GCA_964556045.1 uncultured Thermodesulfobacteriota bacterium
TTTGTCCCATGTGGGGAGGTCTCGCTTTCAATGAAGGTCAGGAGTTCGTTTGGGGTCAGGGTGGCGGCTCCCCGTTTCATGACGACGATCCCACCGCCGAAGTTCGCAATTCGAGCCGCGTCTTTGTAGCTGGCGCCGCAGACACGGGAGAGGGTGAACAGGGCGGCCACGGTATCCCCGGCCCCCGTCACATCGATGATTTCGTCGGAACCCGCGATGGGGATGCGGGTGACTTCGCCGCCGTCCTCGAACAGGGCCATGCCGTGGTTCCCCATGGTGACGAGGAGGGCCTCGAGATTCAGAGCGCGGTAGAGGTCCCGGCCTATGTCCAAAAGCTCTTCTTCGTTCCTCGCCGTCTTCCCGGCCGCCATCTGGAGCTCGGATTCATTGGGGGTCATGACCTGAACGCCCGAAAATTCCCTGAGCCGATAGCGGGAATCTACGACGGTGAACCTCTTCTTTGAGGTTGTCTTGAGGGCCTTGAGGATCCTCGGGCTGATGAGCTGATACCCGTAGTCGGAGATGAGGAAGGCGTCCACGGTATCAATCAGGGTCTGGACGTGGTCCAGGATTCGATCTTCCACCTCTCTGGGGAAGGGGCCGACGGCCTCCTTGTCGATTCGAATGACCTGCTGCTTGGAGGTGTGGTCGTCCCCCGCCAGGATTCGCATCTTGGTGGTGGTGGGGATGTCCGGGGTGATTTCGATGAAATCGGTGGGGATCCCCATTTCGTGGAAGATGGCGAGGAGGGTGTTCCCCGGGGAGTCGGCGCCCAGGCGGCTGATGGGGGTAACCCTGCATCCCAGGGCGGCGAGGTTGAGGATGGTGTTTCCCGCGCTGCCCGGCAGTATTCGTTCCCCGTCGTAGCGAACCACCAGAACCGGGGCCTCCCGGGAGAGTTTCAGCGGCTTTCCGTAGATGTATTGGTCCGCCACGATATCCCCGATAACCGCGATATGGGCCTTGGGGAATTGAGAGATGATCTCCTCGTAGCGTTTTATCGTTTCGGGCGTCATGAAAGCTCCACCGGGAATTTGCCTATTGGGTACACATCTCGGGCGGGCTTGTCAAGTTCAATCACGCGGCCTCCCATCAAGCCTGATTCTCCTGGGAGGGGGGAAGCAGGCACTGTGTAAAAGACTCGGGGAGACGCACGAGTTTTCCAGAAAGGTCCGTGCAGACGTGCTTGGTATAGCCCTGTGCCAGGAGTTGATCCGTTGTATCGTTGAAAATCTTGTATCCGAAAACCAGGGTCTTCTTCTTCAATTCCTGGATGGATGTTTCAACGCGGACGATTTCGTCGTAGCGCGCGGGGGCTTTGTAACGGCAGTGGGCGTCGGCCACCATGAGCCGGAACCCATTGGTTTCCAGATTGGCGTAGCTGAAACCCATTTGCCGACAATACTCCGCCCGGCCCATCTCGAACCAGATGAGATAGTTGGCATAGTAGACCACCCCCATCTGATCGGTCTCGGCGTATCTCACACGAAATCGGAGCGTGACGGGAGAGGTGGACATTACAAGCCCCGATAGGCCTCGGGCCTGAGGATGTTGCGATCGTGCCTCCGAATCACCTCCTGGATGAGGGCGAGGATTTCTTCCTTTCCTTCGGGGAGCCAGACCTGGACGGGAAGGTAGTTGGAGGCGTGGTTCGACGAGAAGAAACAGTGGGTAACGTCCATGTGAGCGATGATGAGGGCCAGTTCCTCGAGCATCTCGAAGGGGCCTGGCAGATGAAAGCGTCCCTCTTCGTATTCCTTGCAAAGCGGGGCGGGGGGAACGAGCATGAGCGAAAGGGCGGCGGCAAATTCCGGGTCCATCTGGCTCAGGACCTTGCCCGTGTCGATGGCGTGGACCCGGGACATCTCTTTTCCGCCCAGTCCCAGGATGACCGTGACGGAAAGGGTGATCCCCGCGGCGTGGATCCGGGCGGCCGCGTCGATCATGTTGGCCGTGGTGTCCCCCTTCTTGACCTTCTTGAGGATCTCGTCATTTCCCGATTCGAGGCCGATATAGACGATGCCCAGCTTCAGGTCCTTCAGGGTCTTGAGATCCTCCACGGATTTTTTCAGGATCGATTTGGCGTTGCCGTAGATGCCGATCCGCTCGAGGTTGGGAAAGGTTTCGTTCACCATCTCCATGATGGGAACGAGCTTCCTCTGGGGGATGATGAGGGCGTCCCCGTCGGCGAGGAAGACCCTGCGGATGTGCTGGGCGAAAGGTTCGGCCTCTTTCAGGTCTTCCGCGATTTCCTCGAGGGACTTTATCTGGAATTTCTTGTCCTTGTAAACGGAACAGAAGGTGCATCGGTTGTGAGAACACCCCACGGTGACCTGAAGAATAAAGCTTCGAGCTTCACTGGGGGGTCGGTAAATCGCCCCGACATACGGCATAGACGTTGACCTCCGGAATTAGCGATGGGATTTGAATTTGAAAACCAGTTCATCGGGTTTGCCCATGTCCAGCTGCTGACGAACGACACGTTCAAGGTAGTCCCTGTCGTGCTTCAGGCGGTAGACTTCATGGGCCATCTGGCGATTTTCTGTTTCTAACGCCGTGATTTTTTCCTGCATTTCAACCTTCGTTTGCACGAGATGCCGATATGCCAGCCATCCTTTGTCACCGAAGATCGCCACCCATCCCACCAGGACGATTGCCAGGATCAGAGCGGCGGTAACGATTTTAAAGCTGAATAGCTTCATTTAGCTTTACCCGAGTTTTCAAGTTTCATATTTATTATAGCATAGAATGAGCGGATTGGGGAGTGTGCCTCTGGGTCAATAGGTTTTCGCCCTCTGCCGGACCCGGTGGGGGGCGTCAAAGGCGTCGTACAAGGCGTCGATGGCGGTGTCCACGTTCCTCGATTCCACCACGCAAGAGACGCTGGAGATGGAGGTGCTGATGGCCAGGGTGTTGACGCCGACCGACGCGAGGGCCGAAAACATCACGCCTGAAATCCTAGGCCTTTCCCTGAAATGGGGGCCGAAGACGCTGACCACCGAGACGTCCGGGATGTAGGTGACCACCTTGGCGCCTACCTCGGTCTTGACTGTCTCCAGGGCGGCGACGGCCCGTTCCAGGTCCCCCTCGTCGATGCAGAAGGTGAAGTTGGCAAAGCCGTCGAGATCGGTGCTTTCCACGAGAAACTCGATATTGACGTTGTTGTTGCCCAGGGCCCCAAGGATGAGACCCGGGGTGTCGATCCTATCGGGAACGGAGAGGAGCTTGACGATGGCCCTGCCGTCGCTCTGCATGATGCCGCCAACCTTTATCTTTTCTTCCATCCTTTTATCCCCTAATTCGAACGCTAATCATCCCACGTTCTTTGATCGTCAATCTTCTTGTGACGTTCGTAGATGGCGCCGCGGACCACGAAGTCGACTTCTCCCCGGACGTTCAAGATCTCCTTGATGGCGCGTTGCAGCTTCGCCCGGAGGATGTCCTTGTTGACCGATTCGTCCCGAAGCTCGATCTTGAAGGTCATCTGATCCATGTGACCCTGGCGGGTGATGACGACCTGATACTTTTCGATCTCGGGGAATTTGGAGATGATTTCGTCTGTCTGCCACGGGTGAATAAAGGTTCCCTTGACCTTGGTGACCTGGTCGGTCCTTCCGAGGATTCTCCCTAATTTCGGGGCCGTTCTTCCGCAAGCGCACGCATTGCCGATGAAGTAGGAGAGATCCCCCGTGGCGTAGCGGATCATGGGATAGGTTTTGTTGAAGTTGGTGGCCACGATTTCACCCGTCGAGCCCGGGGGCATCTTTTTTCCCGTGTCCGGGTCGACGATCTCGACGATGACGTCGTCGCAGAGGTGCATGCCTCCCCTCTTGGGACATTCGTAGGCCAGGCAGCCCGTCGTGACGGTGCCGTAGGCCTGGGAGACACGGATACCCAATTTCGTTTCCAAGAGGTTCCTCATGGTTTCGGGAAGCATTTCGGCGGAGACGAAGCCGGCCTTGAGGGACAGGTCCTTCTGGGGGCGGAGGCCTTCACTTTCCGCCCTCTGGGCCAACGTCATGAGGAAGCTCGGGGTTCCCACGACGCCGGTGACCTTGAGCTTTCGCATAATGGTGAGCTGCACGAGGGAGTTACCGGGCCCCGCCGGAACCACGGAACATCCGATCATCTTCAGGGAGTCGTCGAGGATGAAGGAAAACGGCCACATGTGGTAGTTGAAGGTGTTCTGGACGATATCTCCTTTTCGGAAACCGGCGGCGAAGAGGGCCTGGGTCCAACCGATCTCGTTGTACTCCCAGGGGCCGGGCTCGTAAATGGGGCCCGGGGAGACATAGATACGGCGCATCTTTTTGGTGTTGACTGCTTCGAATCCACCGAAGGGCGGGAGTTTTTTCTGGGCCTCGATCAGGTCTTCCCGCCGGGTGATGGGGAGTTTTTCCAGATCGTCGATGGACTTGATATCCTCGGGAACACACCCGGCCTCCTTCATCTTTTTCTGGAACGCGATGGAGTGTTTATAGGCGTAGGCCACGATCTCCTTCAGCTTCTTGGTCAGGGTCTCGATGCGCTTCTCTTTCGGCATGGTTTCGAGGGTTCGGTTGTAGAAGTCGGAATTTTGCTTTTTTACACCCATTTCAATCTCCTCGTGCGGTGGTTTAACATTTATAGTAACGGTAATCTTTCAGAACGGATTAGCACACCCTTGGAAATGAGTCAAGATATGAATATCCAGTTAGATTTTAGAGGGATAACGTTTCAAAGACGTATTTGAAAGACATTGACATTGTCTTTCTATCTTATTTTCCCGGCCGGGGAGACGGATCGTTGCGGGCTGTCTGCCTAAATTTCGTCTGAGGGGATAAGCCAGAAGGCCTCATAGGGAGGGATATCGAGGGAAAGGACGTCCCGCCGTGTCTCCAGTTCCCTGCCTCTCACGGTGTCATACCAACGCGTGGCGCCGATCCGAATTTCGGAGAGGGGGATGTTCAAGTGGACCGGATGCGCCGTGATGTTGATGAGGCTGAGAAG
>CAZKUZ010000252.1:0-7114 GCA_964556045.1 uncultured Thermodesulfobacteriota bacterium
CGCTGAAAGCATCTAAGCGGGAAGCCCACCCCAAGATAAGATCTCCCTTACTGACCTTCGGGTTGGTATGAAGACACCAGGAAGACGACCTGGTTGATAGGCTGGGTGTGTAAGTCCAGTGATGGATTGAGCTTACCAGTACTAATCAGTCAATCGGCTTGACCTTTTGACACACGTTTATATTTGCTTGGTGGATCATCTATCAATATTCAGTTGGAAAACGCAGTCATGCGATTTTCCCGGTGGCAATGGCGGAGGTGATACACCCGTTCCCATCCCGAATACGGAAGTTAAGCCCTCCAGCGCCGATGGTACTGCACGGGCGACCGTGTGGGAGAGTAGGACGCCGCCGGGAATTTTATTTTAGAAAAGGGGAGACAAGAAATTGTCTCCCCTTTTTATTTGTTACCACGGATTCCTGCAGGATTTCATGCCCTTGAGTGCGGTTTTTTGCCTCGAGGCTTTTCCCCTTTCAGAAAGGCTTTTTTCTGTCTCTGCCTGCCGGAAACGGACTTTTCCACGAAGAGGGGCTTGCCGGTGAAGGGGTCCCGTTCCGTGTAGTACATAAGCGTGGACCAGGTGGAAGGGGTGGGGGTGAAAATCTGGATCTGTTTCGGAAGAGTATGAAGCCTTCTCGTGAAAAAGGCCCGAAGTTTTTCCATATCCCGATACGTGCAGCCGGGATGGGCGGCGATGAGATAGTAGGTCAAAAACTGTTTCTTGCCGGCCTCTTTCGTGAGGCGGTAGAAAAGGCGGGCGAAGGTAAGGAGGAGGTTGAGCCCCGGTTTTCGCATCAGGTGCAGGATAGGGGACTCCGTGTGTTCCGGCGCGATCTTCATCTGTCCCGAGACGTGGTGCCGAACGATCTCCCGCAGATATTCCTCTCCGTGCCTTTTATCCGCCAACACCATGTCGTGTCGGACCCCGGAGGCGACGACGACCTTTTTGATGCCGGGGATTTGCCGCAAGGACCGGAGGAGTTCGATTTGAGGGGTGTGATCGACGTTCAGTTCGGGACATACCTCCGGAAAGAGGCATTGCCTGTTCCGGCAGGGTCCGGCCGTGGCCTTACGGGCGCATTCGACCCCGTACATATTGGCTGTGGGGCCTCCCACGTCGTGGAGGGTCCCCTTGAATTCCGGATGACGGGAGATTTTTCTTGCCTCGGTGAGGATGGAGTCTTTGCTGCGCCAGCGGACCCGGCGTCCCTCGTGGACGGTGATGGCGCAGAAGCTGCACTCGCCGTAACATCCCCGGTGAGTGGTGATGGCGAACCGAATCGTCTCGAGGGCCCGGACAGATCCCTGTTTCCGATAATGGGGGTGGAGCTCTCTTTCGTAATCCAGGTCGTAAACGGCGTCCAATTCTTCCTGCGTGAGGTAGGGTGCCGGGGGATTTTGGACCAGAAACCGAGTGTCCTGCCTTTGCGCGAGGGTGAGGGCCGTAACCGGATCGTTGTTCCGGTAGAAGGTTTCGAACATCTCTCTAAAGGCCTCTTTGTCCTTTGAGACCTCTTCGAAGGAGGGGAGGGTTACGCGGCCCTCGGGAGCCGTTTGGGAAATGTAACAGAGTCCCCGGATGGATTCGGGAGATTTCCCCGCATTCAGGGTCTGGGCCAGTTCCACGACAGAGCGCTCCGCCATCCCGTAGAGGAGGTAATCCGCCTTGGCGTCGAAGAGGATGGAGCGCCGGACCCTGTCGGACCAGGCGTCGTAGTGGGCGATGCGGCGCAGGCTGGCTTCGATGCCGCCGAGGACGATGGGGCGGGTTTTCTTGAAGAACCGTCGGATGAGGTTGCTGTAGACGATGACGGCCCGGTCGGGACGGCGGTTGTTTCGCCCTCCGGGGGTGTAGTCGTCTCTCTTTCGCCTGCGGCCCGTCGCGGTGTAATTCGCGACCATGGAGTCGACGCATCCCCCGGTCACTCCCCAGAAAAGCACCGGCTCCCCGAGGCGGCGAATGTCGGCGTCCGAATCCGTATCCGGTTGGGCGATGATGCCGACCCGGAACCCCGCGTTCAGGAGGACCTTGCCGATGACGGCGACCCCGATGAAAGGGGAATCGATATAGCTGTCTCCCGTGATGAGGATGATGTCGAGGCGCTCCCAGCCGAGGGTTCGCATTTCCTTTCTTGTGGTGGGGAGAAACATCGCCTCGGTTGACCCCCGTGAGCCCTCGTTACTCGTTTTCTTGCGCCTCAAAGGCCAGATAGGCCGCCCCGATGATTCCAGCCTTATCCCTCAAGTCTGAGACCACGATCTCGCAGGCCGCGGCGGGCCGGGAAAAGCAGTATCGCTTGGTTGTTTCGACGGCCCTGGATAGAAAGAGATCGCTGAGATGGGAGAGCCCCCCGGAGATGACGATCTTTTCGGGATTGAAGAGGTTGATGAGGCTGCCCATGCCGGCCCCCAGGGCGTCGGCGAAGATGTCCCAGACCTGCTGCCATTCGTCTTCCCCCCTGTCAATCCTCTCTTTTAGAATACCGGGGAGACGGCTCCATTGGCCGTTTTCGAGGGGTTTCCGGATCTCCTCGGGGAGGGGGTGATCGATTTCCCTCAAAGTATTGGCGATTCCGTTGATGGAGGCGTAGGTTTCGAGGCATCCCCGGGAGCCGCAGAGGCATTTTCTTCCATGGTAGTCGATGGTGAGATGGCCGATCTCCCCGGCCATGCCAAGGGTGCCCCGGTAGAGCCGGCCGTTCATCACGATGCCGCCGCCGATTCCCGTTCCCAGGGCCATGTAGATAAAGTTCTTCACCCCCTTTCCTTTACCGACCCACGCCTCACCGAGGGTTTGAACCGTGGCGTCGTTGTCGATAAAGACGGGGTAGGGGAGGTGATCTCTCAACAGTTTTCCAAAGGGAACTTCGCCTTCGAATGGGAGATTAGGGGGATCGAAAAGTGTTCCGTCCGGGAAACTTACGGGGCCGGGGATTCCAATACCCGCGCCGTGTGGCAGGGCCCCGTCCGGGACGTTTTTCTCGCTGAATTCCATGAGCGTGTCGGCGAGCCAGGAAGCGAGCTGCCCGGGTGTGCCGAATCGGGGCAGGGGGATCGTTTGTGGCGCCTTTAAGGTGCCGTTGCGATGGACCAGGCCTGTCTTGACGAAAGAACCCCCTACATCACACCCGATGGCATAATCCATATCTTATCCCCTTCGAAAGATAGATATCATAAAAAGGCGGTATTAAAAATCCTTTGTCAAGGGAAGGGGTGTCTTTTGGTAAGGTCGTTAACGCGGGTGAGAAATTGATCTTTCCATTCGATTTCAACACGGTTTTTGGATTTTGCGGGGATGGGGATTCCCTGGTTTTTTTCGGTTGATCTTCTTGATCGGGGAAGGAATCTGGAATTGAAATTTCTTGACTTTTCATGCTTCGTGACATAGGGTAAACAAGGTATGTAAAATGATTTTTTGGAATTTCAAGGAGGTGTGAATGGATTTTCGTCTGACGGAAGAACAGCAGTTTTTCAAGGATAATGTGGCCCGCCTCGTGGATAGGAAGATCAAACCGAGGGCGGAAGAGATAGACGAGAAAGACGAGATTACGACGGATATCATCCAGGAGATGGGCCGCCTGGGATACCTTGGAATCCGGTATCCCGAGTCGGTGGGCGGGATGGGGGCCGACATGGTTACCTACGCCCTGTTCATCGAGGAGATCGCCCGAGGCTCCCTGAGCGTCGGGGCGAATATCGCCATGCAGACCTTGATGGGAACGGATTTCATCTATCGGTTCGGGTCAGACGAAATCAAGGAACGCTGCTTTTTTCCCGCCTTGAAGGGTGAGAAACTTGGAACCATCGCCTTCACGGAGCCCAATGCCGGTTCGGATCTGGCGAACATTCACACGGTAGCCCGAAAGGAAGGGGATCATTATATCATCAATGGTCAGAAAACGTGGATCACGAACGCCACGGTGGCGGATTTCGCCACGGTCGTGGCCACCACGGACCGTTCCAAGGGTTTGAAGGGCCTGGGATTTTTCTTGATTGAACGGGACACTCCCGGTTATATCGTCGGAAAGAAGATCCATAAGCTGGGGACGCGGGGATCCGAAAATACCGAGCTGACCTTTGACGACTGCCGGATACCGGCCGAGAACCTCCTCGGCGAGGAGGGGAAGGGCGTGGTCTATCTGGGGCAAATCCTCGCGGAGATCCGAATCATGACGGGGGCGTTGGCCCTGGGATTGGCCAAGACCGCCTTCGACGACGGGTTGCAATACTCCAAGGAACGTACCGCCTTCGGCCGTCCCATCGCAAAATTCCAGTTGATCGCGGCCAAGCTCACCGAGATGTACATGAACTACGAGGCGGCCAAGCTCATGGTTTACCGGGCCGCGTGGTTGAAGGACAACGACCTGCCTCATTCCAAGGAGGCGGCGAGCGCGAAGATGTTCGCGGTGGAGATGGCGTGCAAGGTGGTGGACGAGGTGACGCGGATCTACGGGGCCTACGGGTTTGCCATGGAGTATCCCGCCCAGCGGTATTTCAGGGATGCCCGTTTTCTCCTCTACGGCGGGGGAACCCACGAGATTCTGAAGACGGTGATCGCGAGGGAGTTGACGGGACGGCTTTGAGAACGGGGCTGAGAGAAGGGTCGAACGAAATTAAAATTGAGCTGAGGGTAGCCTATGGGAACAGGAAGTGACAGAAAGATAAGGGTCTTGGTTGCCAAACCCGGGCTGGACGGACACGACCGCGGGGCCAAGGTGGTGGCGCAGGCCCTGAAAGAGGCCGGCATGGAGGTCATCTACACGGGACTTCATCAGACCATCGACCAGATTATCCAGACCGCCCTGCAGGAGGGCGTGGACGTGATCGGTTTGAGCATCCTTTCCGGGGCGCATCTTCCCATCTGCGAGGAACTTCTAAAAAAGATGAAGGAAAAGGGAATGGAGGATGTGAAGGTCGCCGTGGGCGGAGTTATCCCGAACCGGGACGTGGAGAAACTGAAGGCCCTTGGGGTTGACGCGGTCTTCCCGGGTGGGACGCCGTTCGATATGATCGTGGAGGGAATCAGGGAAATTGCGGAAAAAAGGTGATACCGTAAAAGGTTTCCTTATCCCGAGGCCGTATAAATTTCCTGCAAGAGACGACACCACGCGACCCCTTCAAGTGGCATTGGAGGGGTGAATTTTTGCCCGCTTTCTTTCCTGAGCAGATGAGAGAAAACGGGGCATTTTTGGCGAAAGAATTACGGGGGCTTCATTAAAATCACTATTTGAACTTGGAGGGAATCATGGGGGTTGCTTACTATACGAAAGATGAAAAAGACCGTGTCTTGGAGGTGACCTATCAATCGGGTCTGAAGGTCAAGCCCGTTTACGGGCCCGAGGACCTGAAAGAGATCGGGTTCGACTACGAGAAGGACCTGGGAGATCCCGGCCAGTATCCCTACACTCGGGGGATCCATCCCCAGGGATACCGGACGCGGGCCTGGACGACCCGCCAGTACACGGGGTTCGGGACGCCCGTGGAAACGAACGAGCGTTTCAAGCTGATGATTGCCCACGGGCAGACGGGGCTGAACGTCGCCTTCGATCTCCCCACCCAGATGGGATACGACTCGGACGATCCCCGCGTCGCCGGGGAGGTGGGCCGGGTCGGGATGGCCGTGGATACCTTGAGGGATTTCGAGATCGCCTTCAAGGACATTCCCCTCGACAAGATCGGCGTGGGTCTGACCATCAACGCGGTGGCCTCCATCATGCTGGCCATGTTCCAGGCGGTGGCGGAGAAATACGGCTACAAGAAGGAACAGATCAGCGCCACGCCCCAGAACGACATCTTGAAGGAGATCATCGGCCGCGGCATGTGGATCTTTCCCGTGAAACCGTCGATTCGGTTGATCGGGGACACCATCGAATATTCCATGAACGAGCTGCCCCGCTGCAACCCCGTGAGCATCTGCGGCTATCACATCCGCGAGTCGGGGGCCACGCCGGCCCAGGAGATCGGTTTTGCCATCCAGATTGCCAACACCTACATCGACAACGTCCTGGAGCGGGGCTACCATATCGATGATTTCGTCCGGCGTTTTTCCTTCAATTTCAACGTGTTCGGAAACTTGTGGGAGCAGGTGGCCAAGTTCCGGGCGGGCCGGAAGCTCTGGGCCAAGAATATCAAGGAGAAATACGGCGCGAAGAACCCCAAAAGCATGTTCCTGCGAGGGCTCTTCGGCGGCGGCGGCTACGGCCTGACCAAGAAAGAGCCGGAGAACAACATCGTCCGCGGCGCCTTCTACGCCCTGGCGGCGGCCCTGAGCGGGGCGCAGACCATCGCCCTGTGTTCCTACGACGAGGCCTATACCATCCCCACCCCCCATTCGGCGCTTCTATCCCTGAGGACCCTCCAGATCGTCATGGAAGAGGTGGGGTTGAGGGACACGGTGGATCCCCTGGCCGGGTCCTACTTCATCGAGACCCTCACCAAGCAGATGGAGGAGAAGATCGTCGAGGAGATGGAGCGCATCGAGAAGATGGGCGGCATGGCCGAGGCGGTGGAGCAGGGATTCGTGCAGAAGCTGGTGGCCCAGCAGGCCTATCAGTTCGAGAAGGACCTCCAGGCGGGCAAGCTGAAGAAGGTGGGGGTCAATCTCTACGCGGACGAGTCGAAAAAGGAAGAAGACGTGGAGCTGCACGAGTACGATCCCAGCGTCATCGACCAGCAGATCGAGCGCCTGAAAGAGGTAAGGCGGGAAAGAAACGACAAGGAGGTCACCAAGGCGCTGAAGGAGCTGAAAAAGGCGGCCGAGGAAGGAAAGAATGTCATGCCGTATCTCGTAACGGCGGTCAAGACCTATGCCACCGTGCAGGAGATGACGGATGTCTTTCGAGAGGTTTTCGGGGAATTCAACGAGCCGAGGATTATCTGATGGGTTTTCGTCTCGATGGCCGGGTGGCGTGGGTGACCGGCGGGGCCCGGGGGATCGGGGCCGCCGTCAGCGCAAGGCTGGCGGAAGCGGGGGCCAAGGTGGCCGTCATGGATATCGACGAGGAGACGCTAAAGACCTTCCGTGCCCGAACGTCCGCGGAAGAAAAGGGGGTTTTCAGGACGTACCGGGGGGATGTCTGTGACGAAGCCTCCGTGGCGGAGGTGGTTCAGGCCAT
>CAZKUZ010000253.1:0-3318 GCA_964556045.1 uncultured Thermodesulfobacteriota bacterium
CCCCGCGCGAATCCCCTCCTCGAGCCGACCCCAGACATCGTAGAGGTGATCGTGATGGATTAGGTCGTCTTGCAATTCAGGATGATCCCCGAACAACCGGCGAAATCCCTCTCTCAAACGATACTCGTTCCCCTTTTTCTCGTAGATTCCCAGGGCCGTCAGGGCGTTGAGCAGGAGACGCACCCCCCTGAGGGGGAGTTGCCGGTCCCGGGCAAGCTCCTCCGGGGAAACCGGCGGAAAAGGAGGCGAGAAGAACCCCAGTTTCGCCGACGCGGTAAGGACCTTGGCGGTGGCGTACCCCTCCGTATGCCCGAGAAGGGTCATGAGAAAATCCGACTTTCCCCTTTCGTCAGACAAGGGCATCTTCCGGAGGCCTTGCAATCTTTGAGGCCGGACGGGTGCGATCCGCGACGATCTCTCGAAGCGCGGCGATAAGCCTTCGGTTCTCTTCCCGGGATTTCAACCCGATCCGGACGTGCCCCTCGCCCATGCCCCGGAAAGAACCGCAATGGCGAACCAGAATCCCCCGTTTCGCGAGGGCCAGATAAAGCTCGCTCGCCGTGAGCGCCCCTGTGTCGACGCGAACGAGGAAGAAATTCGTGTCAGACGGGAGGGGGTCGAGAAACGGAATCTCCCGGATGGCCGCCACGACCCGTTCCCTCTCCTCGCGGACGAAACGTTTCGTCCGTTCCATGTGTTCCTCCGCCCTCTCCAGGCAGAAAACACCCGCCGCCTGCGCGAGGATATTGACATTCCAGGGAGGAAGAAAGGTCTTCCAGCGATCGATGACGGCGGGAGAGGCCACGGCATAGCCGAGGCGCAATCCCGGAACGGCGAAGGATTTCGTCATGGACCGGAGAACGACGAGCCCATCGCCCTTCCCCGCCAAGGCCGCGGCGGAAGGGGCATCCGTGAAGGGAAGAAAGGCCTCATCCAGGACGACCAGCACGTTCTTCTTTCGCGCCCTCGCCAGGACGGCTTCAAGCGAGGCAGGGTCCATGCAGCGTCCGGTAGGGTTGTTGGGATGGCAAAGGAAGAGGACCGCGTTTTCCGTGAGGCCCTCGGTGATCCGCCGAACGTCGAAGGCGAACGTGCGTGTGTCGGCGGGGGGAATATGACAAAGGGTCCAACCATAGAGGGTGCAAACCCGTTCATACTCGATAAACGTAGGATACGGAACGAGGGCCCGGCTCCCGGAGAACTGGGGGAGAAGGGAAAAGAGGAGATCGGCGGTTCCGTTCCCCACGATGACGTGATCCGGGGAAAGCCCGTGGTGCGAAGCCAGCCTTTCCGCAAGGGTGCCCGCCGAGATCTCCGGGTAGCGGGAGATCGCGTGAAGGTTCTCGATGAGAAATTCCTTGAGGCCCGGCGGCGGGCCGAGCGGATTGATACTTATGCTGAAATCGAGGATATCCTCCTCCGGGATATCGCCCGGGAAGAGGCTCTTGGCTTCGTCGATCCCGCCGTGTCGTGGAGGGTATAACGCCATCAGTCCAGCCCCCTCCGGATGATCCGTTCTATCCTCCCCATGTCGAGGGCCTCACCCACGGTTCGGGCCAACTCGGCGACACTCTCCAAGAGTCGCCTCTTGTAGAAGACACCGGCGCGAGGCAGAGGAGCCAATCCTCTATCTTCGCGCAACGCATTCAGAAAGTCGTGCCGGAACGTGTCGTTGTCGAAGATCCCGTGAAGGTAGGTCCCCCAGACGTTGCCCCGATCGTTGACGGCCCCGTCTTCCACGTCGCAAGGCTGATCGTTACGGCTTATAATCCGAAAAAGGGGACGGACACCGTCACCGCGCCGCGTTACCCCCATGTGGATTTCGTAGCCCTCGAGGCGTTCGGCGGGATCCCCGTCGATCCGGCAGGCCACGTCCAGGGTAGTGGTCTTCTCGGGCGCCATGACCGTATCGGTATCGAGGAGGCCCAATCCCTCGATCGATTCCAGGGTGGATTCCACGTGGTCAGGGTCGCGGATGGTCTTCCCGAGGATCTGGTAGCCCCCACAGAGACCGACGACGGTTCCACCCCCTTCGGCGAACGCGATGATCCGCCGATCCAGGCCGCTCTCCCGCAGATAATGAAGATCGGTCAGGGTGTTTTTGCTGCCCGGGATGATGACCGCATCGAGATCGCCCAGGGACTCCCCGGGATCGATATACTCGACGGACACCTCGGGCTCCATGGACAAGACGTCGAAATCGGTGAAGTTGGAGATGTGCGAGAGGCGGACAATGCCGATCCGAATGGCCCCGTCCAAGGTCCCCATCTTTCTGCACAGTCCCACGCTGTCTTCTTCCGGAAGGTAGAGATCGTGGAAATAGGGGATTACCCCGAGAACGGGGACAGAGGTCCTTTCCTCGATCATGGCGAGGCCGGGCTCCAGGAGGGAGACATCCCCCCGGAATTTGTTGATGATCATCCCCTTGAAGTAGGGACGTTCATCCTCGTCGAGGAGGGCAATGGTCCCGTACAAGGAGGCAAAGACGCCCCCCCGGTCGATGTCCCCCACCAGGAGAACGGGGGCGTGGGCCATTTTCGCCGCGCCCATATTGACGAGGTCGTGGTCCTTCAGGTTGATCTCCGCGGGGCTTCCCGCGCCCTCGATGAGGATAAGGTCGAACTGTTCCTTCAAGATTTCAAGGCTTTCCCGCACCTTTTCACGAAGGTTTTCCTTCTCGAAATGGTAGGTCCTCGCGTCCATATTTCCATGGACCTTTCCGTGGACAATGACCTGGGATCCCGTGTCCGATGAGGGTTTCAAAAGAATGGGATTCATGTGAACGCTGGGAAGAATCCCGGCCGCGAAGGCCTGAAAGGCCTGGGCCCGTCCGATCTCGCCGCCCTCCCGTGTAATGAAGGCGTTCAAGGCCACGTCTTGGGCCTTGAAGGGGGCAACCCGGACGCCTCGATCGGCGAAGATGCGGCACAGGGCCGCGACGAGGACGCTTTTGCCCACGTGGGAACCCGTTCCCTGGATCATAAGGGTGCCTTTTATGGAAGCAGCGGAACGCGCCAAGGTGTCTATTGGCCTTCAGCCTGAACGGGTTTCAGGGTAGGGGAAAAGGGCTGGTCGAGGATGTCGAAAAAGCCGTGTTTCTCCTCCGTCTTGAACCGGGAAAGGATTTCACCCTCGTAGGAAAGGAGGATGACCTCGAGGGGAAAGTCGGTTCCGATGATCCGGGAGAGGTTGCGATGGGCCCGCTGATAGATTCGGAAGAAGATGCTTCCCGCCCCCTCCCGGATGAGGAGCTCGAGACCCTCTCTCGGGGTCTTGCACCGATTCAGGGCGGCCAGAAGCTCCTCGGAGGCCTTCTCC
>CAZKUZ010000254.1:0-11528 GCA_964556045.1 uncultured Thermodesulfobacteriota bacterium
CGGTGCGCCTTCTGCACCCTGCCCGCCATCCGGGGAAGGTACCGGTCCCGTCCCGTTGGGGAGATCCTCCGTGAGGTGGAGGCGTTGGTGAGCGGAGGGGTGAAGGAGATCATTCTCGTGGCCCAGGATACGGCGGCATACGGGCGGGATATGGGAAAGGATGTGAGCCTCTCCCACCTGCTGGGAAAGGTGGCGGAGCTGCCGGGTGTGGCCTGGGTGAAGCTCCTCTATCTCTATCCGGACGTGCGACGTGTAACCCGGTCTCTCATCGAGGTCATGAGGGAGCATCCGGCCATCTGTCCCGTGGTGGATGTTCCCGTGCAGCATGCCGCGCCGGAGGTGCTTAAACGGATGCGCCGTCCCGGCCCCGATGCCATTCGGCGCGTGTTGGAGCGGCTTCGCTCCGTGCCGGGAATCCGGCTGCGAACCACGGTCATGGTGGGTTTTCCCGGGGAGACGGAGAGGGATTTTGACCGGTTGTGCGCCTTCGTGGAGGAGCAGCGTTTTTATAGCCTCGGTGTGTTTACCTACTCCGACGAAGAGGGAACCCGCGCGTTTGGGTATCCCGACAAGGTTTCCGAGGAAGAGAAAAAGCGACGTGCCGAAGAGCTGATGGCGCGTCAGCGGGAGATCGCCCTTCGGCGGAACAGGGAGATGGTGGGAAGTATCCTTCCCGTTTTGGTGGAGGGGCCTCACGAGGAGACAGACCTTCTCCTGCGGGGCCGAACGGCCTTCCAATTCCCCGAGATCGACGGTTGTGTTCTCATCAACCAGGGGAGGGGAGAGGTCGGCGAGATCGTGCCGGTTCGTATCACCGACGCGGGGCCATACGATCTCGTCGGTGAGATTGTGGGGGGATAGACTCCCGGTCGGTTTGACAGGCCAAAGTGGTTTTCCGATTCCGTTGCATGTGTTCGGGCTTCGTGGTAATTTTTTGAAAAAAGAGAGGAGGGAATGGTGATGGGAGAGATGAGCCTTCAGCCGGTGGAACGGTGTGAGATCGTTGTCCTGGTGGACAACTATATTGATTTACTTTTACCGCCAAAGGATGGGGTTGTTCGGCCGCCATTGGCGACAGGAGATGTCATTCCAGAGGATACAATCCTCGCGGAGCATGGCCTTTCCGTCTTGATGAGGCTGACGTATGGGGGGAAAACGCATTCGGTGCTGATGGACGCGGGCTATACCGACAAGGTCCTTCCGCACAACCTCAATTTTCTCGGCCTGAGCCTTTCTGATGTGGAACTGGTGGTGATGAGCCATGGGCACATGGATCATTACGGTGGGTTGGTCTGGGCGGTCCGGCAGATTTCCAACAAGCCTGTGCCCATCGTGATCCATCCGGACGCCTTTGCCACGCCGCGCTTTTTCAAGCTTCCGGACGGGCGGGACCTGAAGTTTCCCGTGATGAACCGGGCCTCCGTGGAGAACGCGGGCGGGGAATTTCAAGAGATCGCGGAGCCGAGCCTGCAGATGGAGGATCATCTCTTGGTTACCGGAGCGGTCGAGCGGGTGACTCCCTTCGAAAAGGGCATGCCCAATGCCTATGTAAAGAGGGGGGATGAGCTGGTTCACGACGATATCTTCGACGACCAGGGATGTGCCATAAATGTTCGCGACGAGGGAATCGTGGTGATTTCCGGTTGCGCCCACGCGGGGATCATCAACACGATCAAGTATGCCCAGAAACTGACGGGGATCGACAGGGTGCTTGGTGTCATCGGGGGGTTCCACTTAAGCGGCCCCATTTTCGAGCCTATCATTCCCGATACCATCGAGGCGATGAAGGAGATCAATCCGAAACGCCTGGTTCCCATGCACTGCACGGGCTGGACGGCCATCAAGGCCTTTGAGGCGGCTATGCCCGAGGCCTTTGCCCTCAACGCCTCCGGTACCACGTATCAATTCTGATCCAGATGCCGAAAGCCGCCATTCTGACGATAGGGACGGAACTGCTCCTTGGAAAAATCGTCGATACCAACGGCGCTTATCTGGGAGAGGTGCTTTCTTTCGCGGGATTCGACGTGGCCGTTCGGCTTTCGATCGGGGATCACCAGGGAGAGATCCGGCGGTGGATTCAAGACCTCCTGGACGAGGTAGATCTCATCGTCACGACGGGGGGATTGGGTCCCACGAAGGACGATCTGACACGCCGTGAGGTGGCGGAGGCCTTGGGGGTTCCCCTTGTCTTTCATGAAGAGCTGCTGAGAGAGATCGAGGCGATTTTTGCTTCCAGAGGGTTCCGCATGACGGAGAACAACCGGCGTCAGGCCTATCTTCCCGAGGGGGCCCGGGCCATCTCGAACCCGGTGGGAACGGCGCCCGCGTTCTCTTGTAAAACGGATGAAGGCCGGATGATCGTCTGCCTTCCCGGAGTTCCCCGGGAGCTCAAGTATCTCACGGAGAAAAAGGTCCTTTCCATGCTCCGGGAAGAGTTCCACCTGAGGGGAAGGGTGAAGCGGACCCGGATATTGAAGATATGCGGGCTCGGAGAGAGCGGGGTGGACCAACAGATCGGTGATTTGATGAAGACGGAGGGGAATCCCTTCGTGGGGGTGCTTGCCTCTCCCGGAATGATCCGTGTTCTCATCACGGCGGAGGGAGAAGGGGAAGCGGAAGTTGAAGAAAAGATCGCCGAGGTGGAAGGGGAGATCCGCCGGAGGTTGGGAAAACTTATTTTTGGTGTCGATGAGCAGACGCTGGAAGGCGTGGTTCTGGAGAGACTATCGAAGGCTAAGGCGGATCTTTTAATTGAAGATAAAGCGACGGGAGGGGAGTTGACGCGCAGACTCCTTAAGGAATTCCGGGGAAGCTACCGGTTGGAGGGGGCTATCGATTTTGACGGGAAGGGCGGCATGGACGGGCAGAAAGCGGAGGCGATCTATTTAGGGGTTGAGGCGCTGCCCGAAAAGACGGAGGCGGGGCTGCACGTTTTTGAGATTACCTTGAAGAGGGATGGAAAGGAGAAACGATCGAAGCTTCGCCTTGGAGGTCCCAAGGAGATGGTAGAGACGAGGCTTGCGATCATTGCCATGGACCAACTGCGTAAGTGGTTAGAGGGTTGATGGGGAAAAGGGGGATGATAAGATGATGCAAAAGGCTGTCGAAACGGATAGGGCTCCGAAGGCGATCGGGCCTTATTCCCAGGCGATTGTCGCGGGGGATTGGGTTTTTGCAGCGGGACAGATTCCACTCAATCCCGACACAGGGGAAATCGTTGCGGGACCGATTGAGCGCCAGACCGAGCGAGTCCTGAAAAACTTAGAGGCCGTTTTGGAGGCGGCCGGGAGTGATTTGGCCCATGTGGTCAAAACCACGGTTTATCTGAGCTCGATGGACGACTTTGCCGTTTTCAACGAGACCTACGCCTCTTTCTTTCAAGCGCCCTATCCGGCGAGGGCCACGGTGGAAGTGGCCAATCTACCCAAGGGAGCGCTGCTTGAGATCGAGGCGATCGCGGTTCTGAAGTAAGCGAGTGGAAGGTCGGCGGCAGACGGATTAAAAAGGAAATTTGCCGCAGGTATTGTTGAGGACGCGGAGGGATTTACCGTCTTCGAAGAATTCGATGACGTTCAACGCCCCAAAGTCTTGCCGAAAGTTGAAGACATTGTGGAGATCCAGCCCAAGGACCCAGCAGATGATAAGGCTGTTGATGCCCCCGTGGGCTACGATGGCGAACTCCTCTCCGGTGTGTCGTTCGGCCAGCTGGTTGATGACGGAGACAGCTCTTTCCTGCGCCTCGATAAGGTTTTCTCCCCCGGGTATGCGGTAGGTAACGTAGTCCTTAAATTTCTTCCGAGCCTCTTCGGGATACTTTTCCCAGACCTCTTTGAGCGTCAGCCCTTCCCATATCCCCTGTTTGACCTCGCGGAGATTGGGAAATTCATCTCTCTGAATCCCCTGGAAATGGCGGGCGATGAGCTCCGCGCCCTTTCGCGCGCGTTTCAGGTCACTGGAATAAATTCCCCTCAGAGGGCGGGTTTTTAGGCATTCAGCGACACGTGTCAGCTGGGCTTCCCCTTCGCGAGTGACGTCCACGTCCAGGTGTCCGTTGTAGCGGAAGGCGTTTCCCTGAGTGTTGACCGTCTCTCCGTGACGGATGAGATAGAGACGAGTGATCGTATAGAATTTGGTGGGATCCCAGAGGGTATCGATGCGTTTGGTCATCTTTTTCCCGGAAGGAAAAGGGAGAAGGGTTTGTCCCTCCTCCCTTTTTTGTGGTTTGGATGGATGTTTTACGCACTTCCCATGAGATATTCATGGATGGCGTTGGCGGCCTTACGGCCGGCGCCCATGGCGAGGATGACCGTGGCGGAGCCTGTAACGATATCCCCGCCGGCGTAGACCCCCTTCTTGGAGGTGGCCCCTGTCTCGGGATCGGCCTCGATGTATCCCCATTTGTTGAGCTTGAGATCCGGAGTCGTGCTGGGAATGAGGGGATTGGCCCGGGTGCCCAGGGCCACGATAACCGTGTCGCATTCCAGGGTGAAGTTTGAGCCCTCGATGGGGATGGGACGCCGGCGTCCGGATTCATCGGGTTCGCCTAACTCCATCCGAATGCACTCCATGCCCGTGACCCAGCCTTCCTCGTTTCCGATGAAACGGACAGGGTTGGTGAGGAGTTCAAACTGGACCCCTTCCTCCTCGGCATGATGGATCTCCTCGGCCCGGGCCGGCATTTCGGCGCGGGAACGGCGATAGACGATCTTAACGGTATCCGCTCCGAGACGCAAGGCGGTTCGGGCGGCGTCCATGGCCACGTTCCCGGCCCCGATAACGGCCACGTTCTTTCCCAGGGCGATGGGGGTGTCGTATTCGGGGAATTTGTAGGCCTTCATGAGGTTGGAACGCGTGAGATATTCGTTGGCGGAATAGACCCCGCAGAGGTTTTCACCCGGGAGATTGAGGAAAAGGGGCAGACCGGCACCCACGCCGAGAAAGACGGCGTCGTGGTCTTCCAGGAGTTCGTCAATCGTGGTGGTTTTTCCAACAACCACATCGGTTTCGATCTTGACCCCCATCTTTTGAAGGTAGTCGACTTCCGCGGCCACGATCGCCTTGGGGAGCCGGAACTCGGGGATTCCATAGATGAGAACGCCACCGGGGGTATGAAGGGCCTCGTAGATGATGACCTCGTGGCCTTTTTTGATGAGGTCCCCGGCCAGAGTCAAACTGGCGGGACCGGAACCGACGACCGCCACGCGCTTTCCGGTAGGTGGTTCCACTTCAGGAATGGTGACGAGGTTGTTGTTTCTCTCGTAGTCGGCGGCGAAACGTTCGAGACGACCGATTGCCACGGACTCTCCTTTCTTCCCGAGGATACAGGTATGTTCGCACTGGCTTTCCTGCGGACAGACCCTCCCGCAGACGGCGGGCAGGCTGTTTTTGTTTTTCAGTTGTCTGGCGGCCGCGGCGAAGTCGCCTTCGACAATGAATTTTATGAATTGCGGGATTTCAACTTCAACGGGACATCCCTCCACGCACTTGGGCTTTTTGCATTGCAGGCAGCGTTGTGCTTCCAGTTGGGCCAGCTTTTCATCGTAACCATAAGGGACCTCGTCGAAATTGTGCGCGCGGACCTTCGGATCCTGTTCCGGCATTGCCTGACGAGGGATTTTCTTTCCTTTCTCAGCCATTTTTGTCCTGCCTCCTTTTCGTTCTATGCGTGCTTTTGCTTGAAAAGTTCATATGATTTTTTCTCTTCTTCCACATACATCCGTAGCCGCAGAGTCAGTTCGTCGAAGTCGACCTGGTGGCCGTCGAATTCCGGACCGTCCACGCAGACGAACCTGGTTTTCCCGCCCACGGTGACGCGGCACGCGCCGCACATTCCCGTGGCGTCAACCATAATGGGGTTCAAGCTGACGGTTGTCGGGACGTTGAAGGGTTCGGTGGTCTTGCAGACGAACCGCATCATGGGAACAGGCCCAATACCCACCACCATCTTGACGTTGTTCCTTTCCTCCAGGATCTTTTTTAGGACGTCCGTTACGAATCCATGATGACCGTAACTCCCGTCATCCGTCGTGATCCTCAAGTCGTCCGTGACCTCCCTCATCTCGTCTTCGAGGATCAAGAGGTCTTTCGTTCGTGCGCCGATGATGCCGATAACCTCGTTGCCGGCCTCTTTGTATCCACGGGTGATGGGATAAAGCACGGCCACGCCGGTGCCTCCCCCCACGCAGATGACGGGGCCGTCGTATTTCTCGATGTGTGTGGGCATGCCCAAAGGACCAATGACATCGATCAGGGCATTCCCGGGATCCAGGGTGGCGAGATGCGCGGTCGTTTTACCAACGACCTGAAAGATGATCGTGATGGTTCCCTTTTCGAGGTCCTTTTTGGCCATTGTAAGGGGTATCCTCTCTCCCTTTTCATCGATCCTTAGAACGATGAATTGGCCGGGTTTCGCCTTCCTGGCGACTCGGGCGGCTTCTACTTCCAACTGGCAGACAGTCCCTTCAGCCATAACCTTTTTGTCGACGATTTTGTACAAAGTCCAATCCTCCTCTATGTTGTTGAGAGATATTTGATTTAAAAAATCTGCCTGGGCGAGTTGGGCAGATTTGACCTTTACAATTCCTTTAGTATCTTGCGTAAGTACAGGCCTTGATATCGTCCTTTCTGGATTCTTCTTCGTATCCAAGCACCGTGAAATAGAGCGCACGGTCGAAAAATTGTGTGAGACGTTGGCTCAAATCGAAGACCATGGAAAGATCAAGGGCGTCTTTGAAGGACTTTTCGCTCAGGATCTTATCCCATATCTCTTTTTTGAGGAGAAGTAGGGAATAAATGACCTCGTGAAGTGCGAAACCTTCTTTGAAGCGTTTCTTTCCCAATTCCATGTAGTCCCGTTTGATGTCTTCTTTTGTTGCTTCGTGGCTGATCCAATGGCCGAGTTGCGCGTAAAAATTGAGGGCGCGTTTGTAAAGGATATTTTCCGGGAACTCGCGATACGTCGGAGTGTAAGAATTCTTTTTTACGGAGTTGAGCCATTTTTTCGTGAGTTCGTCCGCGTTTTCTTCAATGAGTTGGACCAGCTCGTTGGTGAACATCTTTGCCTCCTTGTTGAATCAGGTTGAGCCGTGAGCCGTGGTTTTCCTATCATATCTTTATGGGGCTGTCAATTCGTGCGACGGAGATTCTGAAATGGCTTAAAAGGCGCCGTAAGGGTACCTTGCGGGCGGGTTCAAGATGACGAAGTGGTTAGTTGTACGGTTATTCCAGCCGGTACTTTTCCACTTTGTAGCGGAAAGAGCGAAAGGTCATGCCGACAAGGTGGGCCGCCTCTATCTTTTTTCCATTGCAACGTTGAAGGGCTTCGGAAAGGTATTTTTTCTCCAGGTCTTCAAGCAAGGCCGGGAGATCGAGTCCCCCTTCGGGAAATTCGCAGGAATAGAATGGAGGGGTGGGTTGATCGATCGATTCAAGGGTCTGAGATTTATAGATGTCCGGCAGGATGATGTTTGAATCTTGGAGGGCTACGGCCCGTTCTACCATGTTTTCGAGTTCCCTCACGTTTCCAGGGAAGTCGTAGTTTTCCAGTTCTTTCAGGATATAAGAGGAGATCTTGATCCCGGTGCTGTTGTATTTTTTCGAGAATTTCTTGATAAAATATTCGAGGAGAAGCGGGATATCTTCTCTGCGCTCTCTCAAGGGAGGCACGTGGATGCGAATGACGTTTAGGCGGAAGAACAGGTCTTCTCTGAATCTCTTTTCGGCTACCTCCTTCTCGATGATTCTGTTCGTGGCGGAGATGATTTGCACGTTGACCTTGATGTCCCGATTGTCTCCCAGCCTTCGGAAAGTCTGGTCTTGGAGAACCCTTAGGAGCTTTACCTGGAGGGACAGGGGGAGTTCTCCGATTTCATCGAGGAAAAGGATTCCTCCATGAGCGGTCTCGAAGAGGCCGGCTTTGTCGGTGTTGGCGCCGGTAAAGGCCCCTTTTTTGTATCCGAACAGCTCGCTTTCAAGAAGGTTTTCAGGGATTCCCCCGCAGTTTACGGGGACGAAGGGGCTTTCGGGATTCTGGAGCTGATGGATGGTTTTGGCGATGATTTCCTTGCCGGTTCCGCTTTCCCCGGTGATCAGAATGGGCGTGCGGGTTTTGGAAACGCGGACGACAAGATCCATGAGCTGGCGCATTAATTTGCTGGAGCCGATGATGCCGAGATCCTGGATAGATGATGATAGCTTTTGTTTGAGTTTCAGGTTTTCCTCTTTGAGGATTTGACGTTCCAGTGCGTTTTTGATGACGATTTTTATCTCGTCAATCTTGAAGGGTTTCGTGATGTAGTCGTAGGCGCCGTGCTTCATCCCTTCGATGGCGGTTTCGTTGGAGGCGTAGGCGGTCACGAGGATCATGAGGCTGCTCGGGGATGTTTCTTGAACTTTTTTCAGGAGTTCAAGCCCGGAGAGATCTGGCATCCGTATGTCGGAAACGATGAGGGGATAGAAGGTCTCTTTAATTTTTCCCAGGGCTTCAATCCCCCCCGAAGCGGTGTCCACGGCGTATCCCTCTTTGGTCAAAAGGATTTTGAGCATGGTCCGAATATCTTTTTCGTCGTCCACGATAAGAATTCGTTGGGAGGAAAGATTTTCCATAATGACGTTTCCTTTAGGTTGGCAAGGTGAGTTGGAAGATGGTTCCTTTCCCAACAATCGATTTGACCGAGATACTTCCGCCAAGAGAGTTCATGATCTGATAAGCGATGGATAAACCGAGTCCCGTGCCGTCAGAGCGAGTGGTAAAAAAAGGTTCGAAAATTTTCCTTAGTACGTCTTTAGGAATTCCTTTTCCATTGTCCTGAATGATGATTGTGGTTGAGTCCGAATCGAAGGGAATACCTTCATCTCCGTTGTTTTCCGTTGCACACCTGATGCTGATGACGTGGTCCTTTTTGTCCTTTGCTTGAACCGCGTTGATCAGAATGTTCCAGAAGACCTGCTTCAGCCTGTCTCGGTCGCTGCGAACGACGAGATCTCTTGGGATAAGGTTGACAAATCGAACTCCATTCCCATGGTTTTCTTTTGAGAGGATGGAGAGAATCTCTTCGGTGAAAGAGTACAGTTTGATGTTTTGAATATTTTCTCTCCCAAACTGTGAGAACTGGAGAAAGTCTGAGACTAAGCGATTGAGACGGTCCGTTTCTCTCGTAACAATGTCCATGAGATCCATCTCGGTTCCGCTTAAATCCAGGGAGTTTTTCAAAACCTGGATGGATCCGCTTAATGATGCGAGGGGGTTCCTGATTTCATGGGCCAGACCGGCGGCGAAACGGCCGACCGTCGCCAGTTTTTCGGATTCGTGTACCCTCTTTTCCATGGCTTTATAGCGGGTCAGATCCTGAAAGATAATAATTTTTCCCGCCGGGTTGTTTTCGGAATCGTAGAGTGTTGAGACGGAAAAACCGATGATCTTATCCCGCGCCCCGGGTTTTTTGAGGATGAGGTGTGTGTGATGCGGGTAAGTTTGAATCTTCGTATGCTTATCGATGTATTTTCCCAACTCAGGGAAAACATTCTGAATACTATCCCCCAAACCTTTTTCCTTTGGGGTTCCCAGGATTTCCTCTCCCGCCTTGTTGAGATAGGTGAGCTTGTTGTCGAGATCGACGGTGAGAATTCCGCTTTGGATGCTTTGGAGGAGGTTTTCGTTGAAACGCTCTAATTTCTGATATTCCTTTTTTCTCTTCTGGATTTCACGGGCAAGGATACTGGTCAGGATGGCTACTCCCCAGAGTGCGATCACCTGAAGCCCTACCCTGTAAATGATGAATCGGTGCTTCCAGATGTACTCAGGAAACACCGATTCTATGAATGCGTTGATGGGAGCCGTTTTCAGGGTGATCCCAAGATAAAAGATAGAGGTAAGGAACACTACGGTAAAGAGCTTGCCGCGGCTAAGGAAGAGCCCCCCGGCGATGATAGAGAAGAAATAGAGGAAAATAAAAATACTCTCTTCGCCTCCACTCATGTGAACGAAGACCGTTACGAAAAGGGCATCGATGAGAATCTGGGTGAAAATGAACCATTGGGAGCCTTTAAAGACCTTAACCAGGGAGAGGCAGGCGATGGAGTAGAGATAGATGGCCGACAGGAGGATAAAAAGGTGGGTGTTGGGAGGAATGTGTAAGATATTTTTCCCATGTTCCGGGATGAAAAGGGAGGTTCCCAAAACAAGGGATGTGACAAATATTCTTCCCAGACTGAGAATCATTGTGTTCCGATGGGACCTGACAGGAAAGATTTCGTTTGTGGAGGGGATGGAGGTAGCCAATTTACCCGATGGCATTTGCCATATTAAAGATAGGTAGATACATTGCGATCACGATGGTTCCGACCACGCCGCCCAGGAAGACAATCATGAGAGGTTCCAGCATGGATGTCAGGCCCGCCACCGCCGTATCGACTTCGTCTTCGTAAAAGTCAGCGATCTTATTGAGCATTTGGTCTAAGGCACCCGTATTTTCTCCCACGGAGATCATGCGCGTGACCATCGGTGGGAAGACCTGGCTCCGTGCCAGGGGTTCGGCGATGTTTTCACCCGAGCTGATATTCTCGCGGGCCTCCATAACGGCGTCTTCAATGACTTTGTTGCCGGAGGTCTTGGCTACGAGCTGCAGGCCATCCAGGATGGGAACCCCGCTCTGCATGAGCGTGCTTAGTGTTCTGGTGAAACGAGCCACGGCGACCTTTCTGAGAAGGATACCGAAGACGGGCAATTTGAGCAGAAAGCCGTCAATGGCCTTTTTGCCTTTGTCCGTTTTGCGGATGTAACGGATGGCAATGATAAGGACGATGATGAATCCAATGACGATAAGGATATGGTCACGGGTGAATTTGCTCATGTCCACGACTAACTGGGTGAGCCCCGGAAGCTGTTGGCCCGCTTCGCTGAACATCTTTTCGAAGGTAGGAATGACGAAGATCATCAGGATACCCACGACTACGATGGCCACAAAGGTTACGATCATGGGGTACATGAGGGCGGACTTAACCTTGCGCCTCAGGGCCTCGGCTTTTTCGATAAAAGTAGCAAGCCTGTTCAGAATGATGTCCAGTGTTCCGGCCTCTTCGCCCGCCACGATCATATTAGTATAGAGGTCATTGAAGGCCTTGGGGTGTTTTTTTAAGGCCGCGGCGAAGGTCATCCCCGATTCGACATCGTCTTTTACCTGACCCAGGATTTCTTTGAAGGTGGGATTCTCTTCCTGCTCGGCGAGAATATCGAGGGATTGAACCAAAGGGAGTCCCGCGTCGATCATCGTGGCGAGCTGCCGTGTGAAGATGGCCAGCGTTTTGGGCTTCACCTTCGATTTGAAGAGGACGATCTGTTTTCTCTCGCTGAGTTTCTTGATTTTCGTCGGGATGATCCGCTGTTGTCTCAGCTGGGCCCTTACGACCGTTTCATTGAGGGCTTCGATGGTTCCCGATTGGGTGCCTCCTCCGACAATCTTTCCTTCCCATTTAAATTTTGGCACGATGAGCCTCCTTAACGTCTGAGACCTCGTTGAGGTTTCCCTTCC
>CAZKUZ010000255.1:0-1758 GCA_964556045.1 uncultured Thermodesulfobacteriota bacterium
GTCCTATCCCTGGATGCTGGGAAGGGTGGGACGGGGAACGGCCTTCGGGAGGAACATGATGGTCCGGAATCCTTCGAAAATCTTCGTCGGGAGCCGCGTCGTGGTGGATGACAATGTCGTTCTCGACGCCAAAGGGATAGAAACAGGGCAGATTACCATCGGGGACGAGGTAGTGATCAGCCGGAACAACATCCTGAGTTGCAAAGGGGGATACATCAAGATCGGGAATCACACGAATATCGCCCAGAACTGCCTCATTCATTCGGAGGAAAAGGTCGAAATCGGGGATGAGGTGATCATCGCCGCCTATACCTATATCGTGGGAGGCGGAAACCACGACTACAGCCGGCTGGATGTGCCCATCATCGAGCAGCCCAACCTCCACAAAGGGGGAATCGTTGTTGAGGATAATGTCTGGATCGGCGCGAGGGTGACGATTTTAGATGGGGTTACTGTTCATTCCGGAGGGGTGATCGGGGCGGGTGCCGTGGTGACGGAGGATGTCCCTGAAAACTGCGTGGTGGCGGGAATCCCGGCGAAGGTGGTGGCAAGACGGTCATGAAGGGATTCAAAAGCACGGTCTTCATCAAGATTCCCGTCAGCCTGATCCTGATCGGGTGGATCGTTTACAAGGTGGACATTGCCAAGGTTTGGGAGATTGTTCAGCGGGCCAAGGGGTGGTGGCTCCTGGCCGCGCTCTTGCTGCACATCTTCGGATACTGGATCAGCGGGGAACGCTGGAAGGTCCTGTTGAAGGCGCAGGGGGTGGAGGTTCCGCTCAGTTTGACCATAAAATCCTATCTCGTGGGGACCTTTTTCAACCAATTCCTGCCTACGATCGTGGGCGGGGACGTGGTTCGGGGCATGGACACGGCGAAGCCCTGCGGTTCCCTGACCAAATCTTTGACGATTATCCTGTTCGAGCGTTTCACTGGGATTCTCGTATTACTTATGCTGGTGAGCACCGGAATCGCCCTTCAAATAGGAAGATTCAAGGAGGTTTCCTATTGGCCGGTGTTTGTTCTTGCTGTTCTCGTTGTCGGCACCGTTATTTTCCTCTGGAAGGAAGGGATCGACCTGGCCTTTCTGGAGCGAAGGATTCCATTCCGGTTCGGGAAGGCCATCGTTCGCAAAATTTCCACGGTACTCGACATCCTGGTCCAGTTTCGGTCCCACCCCTGGCCCCTGCTGAAGGTGATCCTGCTGGGGTTGGCCCTTCAGCTCTTGTTCATTTTACACTACTTCGTGTTGTCCATCGCCTTTTCGCTGGATCTCCCTTTCAGTTTTTTCATGGTGGTTATTCCGGTGATCTTCCTTTTGTCCATGCTTCCCGTCTCCATCAACGGAATCGGGGTCCGGGAAAACCTGTTTGTCTATTTTTTCGCCAAGGTCTCGGTGTCCCCGGAAAAGAGCCTGGCCATTGCCTGGATGGCGTTTGTTATGATACTGTTCTATGCCCTTATCGGGGGCGTGATTTATATGGTAAGAAAAGGAGAAAAAGAGTCAATCTCGGAAATCGTGGATGAGAGTGAGAAGTTATTTGAGTAAGATAAGGATGGATGTAAAGCATCCTACCGCCATTGGAGTTTTGCTCCTGTTTTTTTTCGCTTTCCCTCAGCCATCTTTTTGCGGGAAGGGGAAGATTCCAGGGCGGCCGGTTCATTTTGTGAGCGGGGGCTACAGGCTTTTCGGTTACTATTTCCCTCCGACGAAGGATTTCAACGGGAAGGGAATCGTTCTGTGCCCCGGGGCGAACGA
>CAZKUZ010000256.1:0-2015 GCA_964556045.1 uncultured Thermodesulfobacteriota bacterium
TGGAGATGAAGACGGCCCCCACCAGGGCGGACCAGAAATCCGCCACCGTGAATCCACGCACCACCTTCGACGCGATCATGATCATGGCCCCGTTGATGACGAAGGTGAAGAGTCCCATAGTGAGGATATTCAGGGGCAAGGTGAGAATAAGGACCACGGGACGGACGAAGGCATTCAAAACCCCTACCACCATGGCAGCGAAAAAGAGGGAGAGGATCCCGTGGATTTCTATGCCCTTCACGATCCAGGCGCTTACGGCCAAGGCGAAGGCGGTCACAAGCCACCGGAAGACGAACCCCCTTACCTTCGGGCCTTCATGTTGTAGATAAAATTTATCGAAATCATCCATTCTTTCTCTCCTAACTGTAAGGGATGTGCGGCTTCAGGCGCTGGAGAATCTGGGCCTTTGGCATGGCCCCCACGATCTGATCCACGAGGCGACCGTTCTTAAATACCAAGAGGGTGGGAATGCTCATGATCTGATATTTCGAGGCCACCATGGGGTTTTCATCCACGTTGAGTTTTCCCACCTTCAGGGCCCCGGCCATTTCCTTTGCGATCTCATCCACGATGGGAGAAACCATCCGGCAGGGCCCGCACCATGGCGCCCAGCAATCCAGAAGCACCGGCAACGGGCTCTGGATAACTTCCATGTCGAAGTTCGCATCCGTAACCTGAACGGGCACACCGCCGGAAAAATCATCCAGTTCCAGCGGGGCCTTGCACTTCCCACACCGGGCCCTCAGATTGATCTTATCCACGGGAATCCGGTTCATCGTGCCACAGTTCTTGCACTTCACGAGAATAACGTTTGCGTCACCCATTATTCCTCTCACTCCTTCTTCTTGCTGTTCTCCGATGTCGTCGCCTTTCCGATCATCTTCCTGAACTCATCCCCTTCGAGAACTTCCCTTTCCATCAGGGTTTCCGAAACCTTTTTGAGATCCTCGCGATGAGCCGTCAAGATATCCTTGACCCGCTCGTAGCTCTTCTGGATAATCTCTTTGACTTCTTCGTCAATCATATAGGCCGTTTTTTCACTGAATTCCTTCCCGCCTCCCTGGCCGGGGACCGGATAGTTCCCCTCCAGAAAGGTTGGGTGGCTCGATTTTTCGAACGTGACGAGTCCGAGTTTCTCACTCATTCCGTAGCTCATCACCATCCTGCGGGCGATATCGGTCGCCCGTTCCAGATCGTTCTGGGCCCCGGTAGAAATTTCTTTAAAGGTGATTTCCTCCGCTCCCCGTCCCCCCAATAGGACGGCGATCTTGTCGAGGAGTTCTTCCTTGGTCATGAGATAACGATCTTCCGTGGGCAGTTGAAGGGTATATCCCAGTGCCCCGATCCCCCGAGGAATGATGGAGATCCGGTGCACGGGATCGGCGTTGGGGACGCTCTCCGCCACCAAGGCGTGACCCGTTTCGTGAACGGCCACGATCTCCTTTTCCTTCTTGTTCATGACCCGCTTCTTCTTTTCCAGGCCCGCCACGATACGGTCGATGGCCTCTTCCATCTCCTCCATGGTCACCCGGTCCTTCCCCTTCCGGACGGCGAGAAGGGCGGCCTCGTTGATGAGGTTCGCCAAATCGGCCCCCACGAATCCGGGGGTGCGTTTCGCGATAACCTTCAGGTCCACATCGTCCGCCATCTTCACCTTCCTGGCGTGCACCTTTAAGATGGCCTCCCGCCCCAGGATATCCGGTCGATCCACCAGGATCTGGCGGTCGAAACGCCCCGCCCGCAGCAGGGCGGGATCCAGGATCTCCGGCCGGTTGGTGGCGGCAAGGATAATCACGCCTTTCTTGGTATCGAAACCATCCATCTCCGCCAGGAGCTGGTTGAGGGTCTGTTCCCGTTCATCGTTTCCGGCCAGACCTCCGATACCCCGTGCCTTCCCGAGGGCGTCGATCTCGTCTATAAAAATGATACAGGGAGCGCGCTTTTCCGCCTCGTTGAAGAGGTCTCTGACCCGGGCGGCCCCCACACCCACGAACATCTCGACGAAGTCAGATCCG
>CAZKUZ010000257.1:0-2451 GCA_964556045.1 uncultured Thermodesulfobacteriota bacterium
GAAGCGGACGATCACCATGGACATGCCGGGCATAGAGGTGCTGTAGATGTATTCGACGCCCGGAATCTCCCAGAGGAGCTTTTCCATGGGATTGGTGACCCGGTTTTCGATCTCCTTGGCGGACGCGCCCGGCATCTGAACAAAGACATCGATCATGGGAACAACGATTTGGGGCTCCTCCTCGCGAGGAAGCTTCCATGTCGCCAAGGCTCCGATGAGAACGGACGCGATAATAATCAGGGGGGTGAGTTTGGAATTGATGAACATGTGGGCAATTCTACCGGCCAACCCGAGATGTTTCACATCCATTCCTCCCATTGTATGTTTGACGGAATATAGATCGCTTCATACGTTAAATGAAAAATGCCACGAAATCAAGCCTGAACAGAAATCAATCGAAATTACAAGCCGACCTTTTAAAGTCCCGGCACCCCCTTGGAGACTTTTTTTATCGAGACATTTCTGATACAAGTAAACTGCGATTTCGCGACTCATACGAAGGCTTTTATGATGGAAGGTAAATGGGTAAATTAGACGGCACAAACTCAGAGGTTCGTAACAACTCCTCATTCCGCTCAGGATTCGTTGCCATTATAGGTATCCCCAACGCGGGAAAATCGACCTTGCTGAACCGCATCATGGAAGGGCACTTCGCCATTGTGACGGAAAAACCCCAGACGACCCGCACCGCCATCCGGGCCATCAAGAACCTGGAACACGCCCAGATCATCTTCATCGACACGCCGGGGATCCATTCCTCCCAGAAAGCCTTCAATAAAATCCTCATTCAATCGGCAAAAAACGCCTGCAGGGAGGCCGACGTAGTTCTCGCCCTGGTGCCGGCCCTAAGGGGGCGGGAAGAGGAAAACGCCTTCCTCTTCTCCCTTCTCGAAGAAATCCCCGAAACCCCGAAGGTGGTTGCCCTCAACAAAATCGACAAGGTCCCGAAAGAATCATTGAATCACCTGATGGAGACCCTAACTCAAAGCCTCCCCGCGGAGAAAATTTATCCCATCTCCGCCCTTTTGGGATGGGGGGTCGACGAACTTATCGACGGGCTCGTCGAGCTTCTCCCGGAAAGCCCGCCCCTCTTTCCACAGGACATGGAAACGGACATGACGGAGCGATTCTTCGCCTCGGAGATCATCCGCGAGAAGGTCTTTCTCCTGGCGAAGGAGGAAATCCCCTACGAGATCGCCGTGGAGATCGAGCGATTCAAGGAGGATGAAGAAAAGAATATGCTCATCATCTCCGCGGTCATTCACGTCAACCGGCCGAGCCAGAAACGGATCATCGTGGGGAAGAACGGGGAGCTCATAAAAAAGATAGGAATGCTGGCCAGGAAAGACCTGGAAGAGTTCTTTCAGATCCATGTCTTTCTGGAACTTTGGGTCCGCGTAAGTCGCAACTGGATGAAAAATCCCAGAATGCTCAAAGAGCTGGGAATCATGACGGGGTGAATGTTTCATGGAATCCTTGGGCAAGACATTAAAGAGTTTAAGAGAAGAAAAGGGTATGACCTTGATGGATATCTCCAAGGCTACCAAAATCCGAACCTCGGTCCTTTCATCCCTGGAAAACGAGGAGTGGGACAAGCTCCCTCAACGGATTTTCATCAAGGGATTTGTGAGGGCCTACGCCCATGCCGTGGGGGCCGATGAAAACCTGATCCTGGACCTTTTCGAGTCCTCTTGCCCCATCGAAGACCAGAAGATCACCTGCCCAACCTTCGAATCCCAACCGATGGACAGCTTGGACCGGGGAAAAAGGAAGAGAAGCTATAAATGGGTTTTTATCCTCATCCTGATACTCCTGATTTGCGGCGGGCTCTACTTCCTGTTTCAGAAATATTACAACCAGCTCGTCGAATTCTCCCAGCCGCCCGTAAAAGAGGAAACGACGATCGTCGTTCCCCCCAAACCGGAACAGAAAGCACCCGTGACCCCCGGCACCGAAAACACCCCCCCAAAAACCCAGCCTCCCTCAAACACCGAAGATGCCGCGGCGACGGGCACCACGCCCTCCGTGGCAAACACCATGGGCGAAGCCTCCCAGACGACCGTGAAACCGGAGGAGAAACCAAAACCTCAAGAAGTTCCCGCCGTCACCCCTCCCGCCCGGGAACAACCCGCCAAACAGGAAAAAACCGAAACGGCCACAAAACCAGGCCCCGCCGAAAAAACTTCCGAAAAAACCTCTAACGACAACCTCCTCATCACGGCGAAGATGGAAACTTGGATCGGCCTCAAGATCGATGGGAAAACGCGAAAAGAGATCCTGCTCAAACCGGGGAAGACCTTCTCCACCAAGGTGGACAAATTCGTCGAGCTGCTGATCGGAAACGCGGGGGGTATCGACATCACCTTCAACGGGAAAAAGGTAGAGAACATCGGGAAACCCGGACAGGTCGTCCGATTACGATTGCCCCGCAAGAAAACCCCCGAGGAATAG
>CAZKUZ010000258.1:0-5589 GCA_964556045.1 uncultured Thermodesulfobacteriota bacterium
CGCGAAGGAGCCCCGCACGATCTATTACGCCATCCATGACGCCTATAAGGCAGTCCTTTCCATTACATAAGGGGTAGAACGATGCACGAGAAGTTGGGCGAAGAAATCGTTGAGATCTCGGCCGTAGTGAATGGAACCTCCGTCGTCCTTCGGACGCCGGCCAATCGAACCGTGCTCTCGATTCTGCGGGAGGACCTCCATCTGACGGGGGTCAAGGAAGGGTGTGAAGTCGGGGAATGCGGGGCCTGCACGGTGATTATGAACGGAAAGGCGGTCAACGCCTGCATGGTTCTGGCCCCAAAAATGGACGGAGCCACCATCACCACCATCGAAGGTCTGAGCGAGGGGAAGAAACTCCACCCCCTGCAGAGGGCTTTTATCGAGCATGGGGCTGTTCAGTGCGGGTTTTGTACGCCGGGGATGATCCTTTCCGCCAAGGCGCTCCTGGATGAGAATCCCCATCCCACGCGTTTGGAGATTCGGGAGGGGATTTCGGGGAACCTATGCCGCTGCACGGGGTATCAGCAGATCGTGGACGCCATCGAGTCGGTGGCCGAAGGCAAAGGGGAGGAAGGGCGATGAGCTATCCCAAATTTCGATACGCGATGCCGAAGACGGTTCAAGAGGCGATTGAGATCCTGCACATGGCGGCGGAAAAGGGGGAAAGGGCTGCCGTCCTGGCGGGAGGCACCGATTTGATGGTTCAACTCAGGGAGAGGTCCTTGACTCCCGACCTGGTGGTGGATATCTCGAGGGTTCCATCACTCACGAGGATCGAGCGGATGGGGAATGAAATCCGCATCGGTCCCTTGGTAACCCATGCCATGCTGGCCTCCTCGGACCTGATTCGGGAGTACGTGGGGGTATTGTCGGAGGCGGCGCGAACCGTGGGATCGCCCCAGATAAGGAACTTGGGAACCCTCGGGGGGAACATCGTCAATGCCTCCCCCGCGGCGGACACCATCCCGGCCCTTGTCATTCTCGATGCGCAGTTGACCTTGACGGGGCCGGAGGGGGATCGGACCCTTCCAATCACGGATTTCTTCAAAGGTCCCTATGAGACCGTCATTGAGCCGGACGAACTCCTGACGGGAATTATCGTCCCGCTGCCCCCTCCTTCCGGCCGGGCCATCTTCCTGAAGCTGGCGCGGCGCAAGGCTTTGGCCATCGCGCGCATGAACCTTGCCTGCATGCTGTATTACAACCGGCAGAGGGAGATATTCGAGTGGGTCCGCCTCTGCGTGGGGTCTTCGACGCCCCGACCGGTCAGGATGACGGAAGCGGAGAAGGTTTTGGAAGGGCAGCCTTTTACGGATGCGGTTCTCCAGAAGGCGGGACGGGCGGCGGCGGAACAGATGGTCGCTTTGAGCGGTCTTCGTTCTTCCACGGCGTACAAGAAACCCGTGGTGGGTGACCTCGTCATCCGTGCCGTCAGGTTGGCGGTCGAAAAAGGGTAGGGGGGTGCGATGATAACCAAGGTCGTTGGGAAGCGGGTTGAGCGAGTCGGAATCCGGGACAAGGTGACGGGGAAGGCCAGGTATGCCGCGGACCTCGAAATCCCGGGTGCGTTGGTCCTCAAGGTTTATCGGAGTCCTGTCCCTCACGGGATCGTTCGAAAGATAGATACGGGGAAGGCGGCCGCCATCGAGGGGGTTGTCAGGATATTTACGGCGGAGGATATTCCCGGTGAAAACCTCTATGGCATCATCAACAAGGATCAGACCGTCCTTGCGGGCGAAAAAGTCCGCTTTGAAGGGGATCCCGTTGTCCTTATCGCCGCCGAAGACGAAGAGAGCGCGGAGCGGGCCCTGGCCGCCCTGGAGGTGGAGATCGAGGAGCTTCCCGCCGTGCTTGACCCCGTTGAGGCCCTGAAGCCGGAGGCCCCGGCCATCCACGAGAAGGGCAATCTCCTCTTCGAACGAAAGATCGTCAAGGGGGACGTGGAAAAAGGTTTTGCCGAGGCGGACATCGTCCTCGAGGAAGACTACGAGACCAATATGCTGGAACACGCCTACATCGAACCGGAGGTGGGGGTGGCCTACCGGGACGAGGATGGGTGTGTCGTCGTCCTGGTAACTACGCAGAATCCCCACTCGGATCACGCCCAGCTTGTCTCGATCTTGGGGGTGGAGCCGGAAAAGGTCCGGGTTATCCAGACCGAGACCGGCGGGGGATTTGGAGGAAAGCTGGATATCTCCGTGCAGCCCTTTCTCGCCCTGGCCGCCTATCACCTCGACCGGCCGGTTCGGATGGTGTACAGCCGCGAGGAATCTTTTCAGGCCACGGCGAAGCGGCATCCGCTCAAAATCCGCATGAAAACGGGGGCGACCCGGGACGGGAAGCTCACGGCGATGAAGGCGGAGATCATCGCGGACACGGGGGCCTACGGCTCTTACGGGATCGCGGTGGCGACGCGGGCGGCCGTTCACGCGACGGGGCCCTACGAGGTTCCGAATGTTTATGTGGAGAGCAAGGCGGTCTATACCAACAACAACTGGTCGGGGGCCATGCGGGGGTTCGGCGTGCCCCAGATTGCCATCGCCCACGAGTCCCAGATGGACAAGCTGGCGGAAAGCCTCGGGTTCGATCCCATCGCCTTCCGGATGATGAACGCGTTCGAGACGGGATCCACGACCCCCACGGGCCAGACCCTGAAAGCGAGCGTGGGGATTCGGGAAACCTTGAAGAAGATTCGCCCGTATTACGAACAATTGCTTCGGGAGGCCGACGCGATCCAGCTTTCGGGCCTCTCCGGGGTGAAATACGGGGTGGGCGTGGCCTCCATGTGGTATGGGATCGGGAACACCGGCCATCCCAACCCTTCCAGTGCCCAGATCGAGATAGACCACGAGGGAAACGTGACCCTTTTCACCGGCGCGGCGGATATCGGTCAGGGATCGGATACGGTGTTGGTCCAGATCGCGGCGGAAACGCTTGGCCTGCCCTTTGAGGAGATACACCTGGTTCGGGCCGACACGACCTTGACCACGGATGCCGGGGCGACTTCCGCTTCCCGTCAGACGTATATCTCTGGCAGGGCCGTCTATGAAGCGGCCCTCGAGGTCAGGAAAAAGCTCACCGAAAAGGCGGCGGAGGTCTTCAAGGTTCCCGCGAATCTCATGGTGTGCGAGGATGGGTTCTTTTTTCCTCAATATCGGGAGTTCCAGAAACTGTCCCTCACGGATGTCATCCGGCGAAGCTTGGCCCCGGGAGAGGTAATCCGTGGGGAGGGCTATTTCAATCCCGAGACGACCTCTCTCGATCCGGAGACGGGCCAGGGGGTGCCTTATACGACCTATGCCTTTGCCTCCCAGGTCAGCCTCGTGGAGGTGGACTTGGTGACGGGGCAGGTGGGGGTGGTGAAGACGGTCAGCGCCCACGACGTTGGCAAGGCGGTGAATCCCGCCAACGTGGAGGGACAGATCTTCAGCGGCGTGGCCATGGGAATCGGCATGGGGTTGTTCGAGCAGTTCTATCCGGGAAAAACGAAGTCGCTCGATACGTACCTGATCCCCACGGCCATGGATGTCCCCGAGGTAACCCCGGTCATCGTGGAAGTGCCCGAGCCCTCGGGCCCCTTCGGCGCCAAGGGGGTCGGGGAACCTGCCTTGATCCCCACGGCTCCCGCCATCCTGAATGCCATCCATCAGGCCACGGGCTGGTGGGTCAATCGGATCCCGGCGGACCTGGAGACCATAAGGGGGTTGATTCCGGCCGAAGACGGGTAAAACGGGAACGGATGGAGATCGTTTCCGGTATGCGGAGAGACTGGGTCGGGAGCCGGATAAGTGGAATAAAGCGTCAGCGGTATAATCGAGGGCTCTGAGCTTAAAGTTTCTTTTTGCTTTGAGCTTTCAACTTTTAGCACGAAAAATGGAGGTGTATCATGGGAAAGATGCTCATACGGAATATAGGCACGCTCGTATCCGGTAACGTGTCGGATCCGATCCTGGACGCGGATTCGATTCTCATCTCGGATGGCAAGATCGAGGCCGTCGGAACGGACCTGTCGGCCGAAGGCGTGGATATCATCGTCGACGCCCAGGGAACGACCGTGACGCCGGGACTGATCGACTCGCACTGCCATGTGGTCATCGGGGACTTCACGCCCAGGCAGAGGATGCTCGACTTCCTGGAGAGCGAGCTGCACGGGGGCGTGACCCAGGTGATTTCGGCGGGTGAGGTTCACCTCCCCGGGCGCCCGAAAGACGCCGCCGGCGTCAAGGCGCTGGCGATCCTGGCGGCCAAGGCGTTCAACAATTTCAGGCCCGGAGGCATCAAGGTCCGCGGCGGCGGCCTGATCCTGGAGCCAGGATTGACCGAGGAAGATTTCGCCGAAATGGCGAGGGAAGGGGTCAAAACCGTGGGCGAGATCGGCCTCGGCAAGGTAAAAAAGCCCGAAGAAGCGGCCCCGATGGTGGAATGGGCCAAGAAATACGGCATGACCGTGATGATGCACACCGGAGGAACCTCCATTCCTGGGAGTTCCGTGGTGACGGCGGATCAGGTCATTGCCACGAACCCCGACGTGGTGTCCCACCTCAACGGGGGACCGACCTCGGTATCTCCTGAAGAGGCCCGGAAGATCGTGATGGAGACGGACCTGGTTTACGAGATTTCCCACTGCGGAAACCCGAAGATGATCCTGGAGGTCTGCCGGCTTACCCGGGAAAAGAGCGCCTACCACCGGGTAATCATCGGGAACGACCATCCGTCGGGAACGGGCGTGGTGCCCCTCGGAATCCTGAGGGTTCTGAACATGATTGCCTCCATCGGCGAGATCCCGCCCGAGATCGCCGTCTGCATGGCAACGGGGAACACGGCCCGGGTGCATAAACTGGACAGCGGTTTCATCGAGCCGGGGAAGGCGGCCGACCTTGTCATCATGGACGCCCCCATGGGTTCCGTGGGAGACGACGCCCTCTCCGCCCTTGAAGCCGGGGATATTCCGGGGGTTTCCAAGGTGATCGTGGATGGAGAAATCAAGGTGCAGAAGAGCAGGAACACCCCGCCTCCCAAGCGTGCCGCGACACTGTAACGGATACAGGGAGGCCTCGTGAGAGTCAATCCGGAAAAGTGTAAGGGATGCGGATTCTGCGTGGAAGTCTGCCCCCTGGAGCTCGTTTCGCTCCGGGAAAAGATTGCTTCGATCTCGACGGGGTGCGTCCAGTGCCAGGCGTGCGTGAAGGTCTGTCCCGCCGGGGCCATCGAGGGCGAAACCGCCTTCCCTGAGGGGACGCTTCAATGCGATGCCTGCCCAATCGGGTGTCTCATCCCTCCGGGCAAGACGGGCGCGTGCCGGCGGTATATCAACCGGGAGGGGGAACTGGTTCGGACGACCCTTCTCCATACCTATCAGGACGTGGAGGGGCTTCTCAAACCCCTCTGGGCGGATGAGATCCAGTTTCCCCTCATCACGGGGATCGGGGCCGGGACGACCTACCCGGACTACCGCCCCGCCCCTTTTATCGTGAAAGGCGAGGTGGGCGGCGTGGACGTGGTCACGGCGGTGACGGAGGCCCCCCTCAGCTACAGCGGCGTCAAGGTAAAGATCGACACGGACGAACCGCTCGGTGAAGAGGGTGCGGA
>CAZKUZ010000259.1:0-9802 GCA_964556045.1 uncultured Thermodesulfobacteriota bacterium
TCCGTCGTCTCCGCCCAGATATCGATGACCTTGTTGTAACGCTCGCTTTCCGTGATGATTCCCTCCCGGTAGTGCCTGTACACCTCGGCCACTGCCTCGTTGGCCTTGGCCAGGAGTTCGTCTTTTCCCTTCGGGATCACGAGGTCGTCGATGCAAATGGAGATCCCCGCCTTGGTGGCGTAATAGTATCCAAGATTCTTCAATTTATCCGATAGGATAACCGTCTTCTTGTCGCCGGCCTTTCGGAAGGAGAGATCCACAAGCCTGGCGACCTCTTTCTTCCTCATGGGCTTGTTGATGAAATCGAAGGAAATCTCTTCCGGCATCACCTCGTACAGAAGTATCCTGCCCACACTCGTTTCAACGAGCTTCCCGTCCATTCGGACCTTGATGGCGGCATGGAGATCGGCCTCTCCCTGATCATAGGCGATGCGAACCTCTTCGGGGTTCGCGAAGACCTTCCCCTCCCCCTTCACGAACGGCCGAGTGACCGTCATGTAATAGAGTCCAAGGATAATATCCTGAGTCGGAACGATAATGGGTTTCCCGTTGGCGGGAGACAGAATGTTATTCGTGGACATCATCAGAACCCGGGATTCCGTCATCGCCTCGATGGAGAGGGGAACATGAACGGCCATCTGATCCCCGTCAAAGTCCGCGTTGTAAGCGGTGCAGACGAGCGGATGGAGCTGAATCGCCTTCCCCTCGATGAGAATGGGCTCAAAGGCCTGAATCCCCAGGCGGTGAAGGGTCGGCGCCCGGTTCAACATCACGGGATGCTCCCGGATGATCTCGTCCAGGATATCCCAAACCTCCGGCCCTTCCTTCTCCACGATCTTCTTGGCGGCCTTAATGGTAATGGCCAGACCCTTCTCGCGAAGCTTGCCGTAGATAAACGGTTTAAAAAGCTCCAGGGCCATCCGTTTGGGAAGGCCGCATTTATGGAGCTTCAGCTCCGGCCCCACCACGATGACGGAACGTCCCGAATAGTCGACCCGTTTCCCCAATAGGTTCTGGCGGAAACGACCCTGCTTCCCTCGAAGCATGTCACTCAGGGACTTCAAGGGTTTTTTGTTGGCCCCCACAATCGCCCTGCCCCGTTTCCCGTTGTCGAAGAGGGCGTCCACCGCCTCCTGAAGCATCCGCTTCTCGTTCCGGATGATGATGTCCGGGGCGTCCAGCTCCAACAGGCGTTTCAAGCGGTTGTTCCGGTTGATCACGCGGCGATAGAGGTCGTTCAGATCCGACGTGGCGAATCGCCCTCCGTCCAGCGGCACGAGGGGACGCAAATCCGGAGGGAGAACCGGAATAACCGTGAGGATCATCCACTCCGGCTTGTTCCCGGAATCGATGAAGGCCTCCACGATCCGAAGGCGCTTGACCAGCTTTTTCTTCTTCGTGTCCGAATTCGTATCGGCCAGCTCGGATCTCAAACTCTTGGCAAGGGCCTCCAGGTCCAACTCCTGGAGAAGTTCGCGAACCGCCTCCGCCCCGATTCCGGCACGGAAATCCCAGCCTTCACCGTCATACAGATCACGGTAGCGTTCTTCGGAGAGAAGCTCTCCCCGCTTCAAGGATGTCTCTTTGGGATCCAATACCACGTAGGATTCAAAGTAGAGAATACTTTCCAGCTCACTGATGGACATGTCGAGCAGCGTCCCGATCTTGCTGGGAATGCTCTTCAAGAACCAGATATGCGCCACAGGGCTTGCCAGTTTGATATGGCCCAACCGCTCCCGACGGACCTTGGACTGAATGACTTCCACGCCACACTTTTCACAGACGATCCCGCGATGTTTCATCCGCTTATACTTTCCACAATTACACTCATAGTCCTTCACGGGCCCGAAAATTCTGGCGCAGAACAGACCATCCTTCTCGGGCTTGAATGTCCGGTAATTGATGGTTTCCGGTTTCTTGACTTCACCGTGGGAAAGAGATTCTATCTTCTCCGGTGAAGCCAATCCAATACGAATAGCGTCAAATTCCAGGGTTTCCCTGTTATCAGAAAACCATGAAGAGGCGAAACTTTGCAAGGTTATCCCTCCTTATGTTTCATCTTGGATGTATCGAGCAACTCGACATCAAGACAAAGACTCTGTAACTCTTTAACGAGGACATTAAACGACTCGGGAATTCCCGGCTGAAGCACGTCTTCACCCTTGACGATGGCTTCATACGCCCGGGTCCGTCCCCCGACGTCGTCAGATTTGATGGTCAAAAATTCCTGGAGCGAATAGGCAGCCCCGTATCCTTCCATGGCCCAGACCTCCATCTCCCCGAACCTCTGCCCACCGAACTGGGCCTTTCCGCCCAGCGGCTGCTGGGTCACCAGGGAGTAGGGGCCGATGGACCGGGCGTGAATCTTGTCATCCACGAGGTGATGGAGCTTCAACATATACATGCTCCCCACCGTCACCTCGTGATCGAAAGGCTCACCCGTCTTCCCGTCGAAGAGGATGGTCTGACCTACCCGGGGAACCCCCGCCAGGTCCATATATTCCTTGACTTCTTCCTCGGAGGCCCCGTCGAACACGGGAACCGAGACATGAACACCATGGCTCATGCTCCGAGCCATCTCCAGGACCTCGTCATCCGAGGCCTCGTCAATCATGGCGTTTATCTTCTCAGACTGGAAGATCTCCTTGAGTCGTTTTCGGATCCCGTCGACGGGGAAATGTTTCTCCAGCATGGTTTGAATCTGCTCTCCCAGCTCCTTGGCCGCCCACCCCAAATGGGTCTCCAAGATCTGCCCCACGTTCATACGAGAGGGCACGCCCAGAGGATTCAGAACAATATCGACCGGTGTGCCGTCGGGCAGATAGGGCATATCCTCCTCGGGCAGGATCCGGGAAATGATTCCCTTGTTTCCATGGCGTCCGGACATCTTGTCACCGATGGAGAGCTTCCGTTTCATCGCCAGATAGACCTTGACCGTCTTGAGGACGCCCGGAGGCAGCTCTTCACCTTTGGATATCTTCGAAATACGGGTCTGGTACAGAGTCCGGATCCCATCGATCTTTTCCTGCATCCGATCCAGCATGGCCCGGACCTGGACAAGGTCGACCCCGTCGGCCTGGATCTTTTCAAAATCCCTTACGTCGATTCCATCAAGAACCTCTTCCGTCAGTGTCGTGCCGCCCTTGAGAACCTCCCCCGATGAGAGCGTCACATCCTCGAGGGTCTGCTTGCCGGAGAACAGGGGAAGCAGGGCCTCCTTCGTCGCCTCCAGGACCACGCGGATCTCGTCCGCCTGATCCCGTTCGAGGTTCGCCCGTTCCTCTTCCTCGATGGCCCGGGTTCGTTCGTCCACCTCCTGCCCGCGGCGGGAAAGGACCTTGACGTCCACCACCACGCCCTCGACCCCGTGGGGGACCCGGAGGGAGGTGTCACGGACATCCCCCGCCTTCTCTCCGAAGATGGCCCGAAGCAGTTTCTCTTCCGGGGAGAGCTGCGTCTCGCCCTTCGGGGTGATTTTCCCGACGAGAATGTCACCGGAAGAGACGAGGGCGCCGAGGCGGATAATCCCGCTCTCGTCGAGATCCTTCAGGGCCTCTTCCCCCACGTTGGGGATGTCCCGCGTGATCTCCTCTTTGCCCAACTTGGTGTCCCGGGCCGAGATTTCGAGTTCTTCAATATGGATAGACGTGTACACGTCTTCTTTCAGAATTTTCTCGCTCACCAGAATGGAATCCTCGAAGTTGTATCCACCCCAGGGGAGGAAGGCCACCAGCACGTTCCGTCCCAGGGCAAGCTCCCCGTGATCAGTCGCGGGGCCATCCGCGATAATCTCTCCCTTGGAGACCTTCTGCCCCTTCTTCACGATGGGTTTCTGGTTGATACAGGTGTTCTGGTTGGAGCGCATGAACTTCGTCAGGGGATACACATCCAACTCGAACTCGCCGCTTCCGTTCTTCTCATGTTTGACGATAATCTTCGTCGAATCCACGAAGGAGACAACCCCGTCCCGTTTCGCCGCCACGACGACCCCCGAATCCCTCGCGACGATCCTCTCCATCCCCGTCCCGACCAGCGGGGCTTCCGCCTTCAGCAGGGGAACCGACTGACGCTGCATATTCGATCCCATCAGGGCCCGGTTGGCGTCATCGTGCTCCAGAAAGGGAATCAGCGACGCGGCCACGGAGACCAACTGTTTCGGCGAGACGTCCATGAAGTCGATCTCTTCGGGCGATACCATGACGAATTCCCCGCCCTTCCTCGCCGAGATCATGTCGTTGATGAACCGGCCATCTTCATCCAGGGGGGCATTCGCCTGGGCGATGACATGGTCCTGCTCATCCAGGGCGAAGAGATACTTGATCTCGTTGGTCGCCCGTCCATCCTTGACCACCCGGTAGGGCGTCTCGATAAACCCGAAGGGATTGATCCGGGCATAGGTGCTGAGAGAGGAGATCAACCCGATGTTAGGGCCTTCCGGGGTCTCAATGGGGCAGATCCGCCCGTAATGGGTGGGATGCACGTCGCGAACCTCGAATCCCGCGCGCTCCCGTGTCAGCCCGCCCGGTCCCAGGGCGCTCAGCCGCCGTTTATGGGTAATCTCCGACAGGGGATTGACCTGGTCCATGAACTGGGAGAGCTGGCTGCTCCCGAAGAACTCCTTCAGAATGGCCGTGAGGGGCTTGGAATTGATCAGGTCGTGGGGCATGAGGGTCTCCACGTCCTGGAGGCTCATCTTCTCCTTGATGGCCCGTTCCAGGCGCACCATCCCGATATGGAACTGGTCTTCCACCAACTCGCCGACGGTACGGACCCGCCGGTTGCCCAGATGATCGATATCGTCCTCCATGCCATACCCGTCCCGCAGGCGGAAGAGGTATTTCACGACGGCGAGGATATCCTCCACCGTCAGGGTCATGACCCCCTCGTCGACCTCGATTCCCAGTTTATAGTTCAGCTTCATCCGGCCCACCTTGGAGAGGTCATACCGGTCCGGATTGAAGAAGAGATTCTTGAAAAAGATCCTGGCGGTCTCCAGGGTCGGGAGGTCGCCCGGGCGAAGGCGTTTGTAGATCTCGATCATCGCCTTGTCCCGCTCGTATTCCTTCATTCCCTTTTCCACGCCTTCTTCCTGAAGGGCTTCGATATCTTTTTCCGTAATCGTCAGTTTATCGATGAAGAACGTCTGGTGGATGGAGGGATTCACATTGATATTGTCGATAAAGAGAATGGGGAAGCTCGAAACCTTGGCCTCCAAGATCTTCTCGATGTCCTCTTCCGTCAACTCGGTGTTGCACTCCACGAGGACCTCACCCGTTTCTTCGTCCACCACGTCCCGGCCCACGGCCTTGCCGACCAGCGACTGGGGATCGATGGGAATCCTCGTAATTCCCGCCGCCTCGATCTTTTTCAGGGTGGTTCGGGTGACCTTTCTCCCCTTTCGGGCGATAACTTCACCCGTTTTTGGATGAACCACGTCCTGGTCGAGACGCTGCTTCAGGAGAATCTCCTCATTCAGCTGCTTATAAAAGACGCCATCTGAAATCTCGATTATTTCGGTATCGTAAAATAAATTCAGGATCTCTTCCTTGCTGTAACCCAAGGCCCGCAAGAGAATCGTGACTGGCAGTTTCCGTCGGCGGTCGATTCGGACATACATATAGTCCTTGGAATCGAATTCAAAATCGAGCCAGGAACCCCGGTAAGGAATCACACGACAGAAATAGATCTTCTTTCCGCCCTGCGTCTCGGAACTGAAAAAGACACCGGGTGAACGATGAAGCTGACTGACCACGACCCGTTCCGTGCCATTAATGATAAACGTGCCATGGTCCGTCATCAGAGGGATCTCCCCCAAATAGACATCCTGTTCCTTGATGGCCTTGATACCCTTTTTGTCTTCCCCTTCCGTATCCCAGATGACCAGGCGGATGATGACCTTCATAGGGGCCTCGTAGGTCAATCCCTTGAGGATACACTCCATAACCTCCGCCTTCGGCTTTCCGATATGGTATTCCACGAACTCCAAGGTCGCGGACTCATAGAAATCGTAGATGGGAAAGACCGTCTTGAAAACCTTCTGCAGGCCAATTTCTTTTCTCTCGTCTGGAGGCACATCCATTTGCAAAAAATCTTTATAAGATTTTGTTTGAATCTCAATCAAGTTACCAACTTCGATGACCTCCCGAATCTTCGAGAAATCCTTGCGAATAATTTTACTCTTCATCGACACCCTACCTCTGAAACCGATTCAACGAGGGGGGAGAGCAACCATTCCCCCCCCGTCCATTTAATTGATGTGCGAAAAATTTATTTGATCTCGGCAGATCCTCCTGCCTCCTCGATCTTCTTGAGTATCGCCTCCGCCTCATCTTTGGGAATTCCTTCCTTGATGGGCTTCGGAACACCTTCAACCAGTTCTTTCGCTTCCTTAAGGCCCAGACTCGTGACCTCACGCACCGCTTTGATGACCTGAATCTTTTTCTCACCGTAGCTCGTCAAGATCACGTCAAATTCCGTCTTCTCTTCCGCGGCCTCGCCACCGGCAGCCGCGCCAGGCGCCATTGCCGCCACGGCCACGGGCGCCGCCGCGGAAACCCCAAACTTCTCCTCGAGCTCCTTCACGAACTCCGACAGCTCGAGGACCGTCATGTTCTCGATAAATTTTACAACATCTTCCTTGGTTATATCAGCCATTGATTCCTCCTTAGTTTCTTCTCTTTTTACGCAGCCTTCTTGTCTTCCTCAACCGCGTGTAAAACATTCAAAAATCCCCGGATCACACCGGAAAGCACGTTGACCAACCCGGTCTGCGAGGCGTTCAGGACAGACAGTAACTGTGCCAACAGCACATCCCGATCCGGCAGGCTGGCAAGTCCTTCAATGTCCGCCACAGTCAGGGGTTTTCCAGAGAGGATACCCCCCTTGATCTTCAAGGCCTCATTACCTTTGGCAAACTCTTTCAAAACCTTCGCGGGCGCGACAGGGTCTTCCGTTGAAATGGCCATTGCCGTCGGTCCCACGAAGAGATCCTGAATCTGCTCCACATCCGTTCCTTCACTGGCGATGCGCAACAGGGTATTCTTGACAACCCGGAAGGTTACACCGCTCTCCCGGAGCTGCTTTCTAAGCGCGTTCATAGACGACACATCCAAGCCTCGATAGTCTGCCAGGACCAATGCCTTGTAGTCTGAAAATGCCTCTTTAAGTTGTGAAACAATTGCAGCTTTTTCTTCTTTTCTAATCGTCTTCACCCCCTTCCTTCATAGAGATTTCCACGCCCATCAAAGTCAGAGGGTGATTCAGTCACTTCAACGGGAACATCGTTCCCGTCCCTTTCCCTCATCCCGTCTCGAGAGGCGGCATAACGCCCATTAAGCCGAAGCACCATCTGTCTCTGACAGGGGGATATTCTTCTTATAAAACCCGCTATTTCAAGAGATTCCGCACCTGGATGGGATCGAGTTTTATGCCGGGACTCATGGTCGTCGACAGGGCGATTCCCCTCAGATAGGCCCCCTTGCTCGAAGCGGGTTTCATTCTGATCAAAGTATCCAGCAGTGTTAGAAAGTTCTCCCGGAGCTTGTCTTTTCCAAAACTCTTCTTTCCGATAATCGTATGGACGATGCCGGTTTTCTCCGTCCGGAATTCCACCTTTCCGGTCTTCAATTCCTTCACGGCCTTCCCCACATCAAATGTCACGGTCCCTACCTTGGGGTTCGGCATCAGGCCCCGAGGCCCGAGGATTCGACCGATCTTGCTCACGGTGCCCATCATGTCAGGGGTCGCGATGGCCTTATCGAAATCGAGCCATCCCCCCTTGATCTTCTCTATCAAGTCCTCCGCCCCCACATAGTCCGCACCGGCTTCCAGGGCCTCTTTTTCCTTTTCTCCCTTGGCGAAAACCAAAACCCTCACCGATTTTCCCGTCCCATGGGGCAGGATCACGGTTCCCCGGACCATCTGATCCGCGTGGCGAGGATCGACACCAAGGCGAAAGGCCGCCTCCACGCTTTCATCGAAGTTCGCATACGCCACCTTTTCCAAGAGATCCAGGCCTTCGTCCAGACTGTAACGCTTCAAACGATCGATCAACGCCAGTCTTTCTAAATATTTTTTCCCTTTCTTCGGCATTTTTTAACTCCTAAACGATTTCTATTCCCATGCTTCGGGCAGTCCCCTCAATGACACGAATAGCCCCTTCCAGGTCTTTGCAGTTCAGATCGGGCATCTTCTTCTCCGCGATCTCCCTTACCTGATCTTTGGTCACCTTCCCCACCTTGTTCCGGTTGGGCTCCCCGGATCCCTTGGCGATTTTGGCCGCCTGCTTGAGCAAAAAGGAAGCCGGAGGTGTCTTGATGACGAAACTGAAAGACCGATCCGCGTAAACGGTAATCACGACGGGAATAATCACACCCGCGTCATTCTGGGTCTTCGCATTGAACGCCTTGCAAAATTCCATGATATTGACCCCGTGCTGTCCCAAAGCGGGACCCACAGGGGGTGACGGTGAGGCCTGCCCACCTGGAATCTGTAATTTTATCATTCCTATAACCTTTTTTGCCATTCCTTAACCCTTCCTTCCTTCCCGTTTTTTTATGCCTTTTCAACCTGTGAGAATTCCAGCTCCACCGGGGTTGAACGGCCGAAGATGCTAACCAGCACCCGCAGTTTCCGCTTGTCCGGTTTGATCTCGTCAATCGTGCCCGTAAACCCACTGAACGGGCCATCGATAATCTTTAAGAGATCCCCCTCGGAGTAATCGATCTTGGGCTTGACCTTGCTGGCGCCCTCGTGAATCTGGCGCATCAGGGAGGCTACTTCCCTCTCCGACATGGGCTTGGGATTCTTGCTGTTCCCGGCGAACCCCATAATCTTCGGGGTATCTTTCACCAGGTGCCACGTCTCATCGTTCAGTTCCATGTGAACGATGATGTACCCGGGATAAATCTTTCGCTGGGAGGTCTTCCGCTGGCCCTTGACCACCGCCACAACCGTCTCGGTCGGCACGAGGATCTCCTCGAAAAAATCCTCCATCTTTTCCTGTTTGATCCGGCTTTCGAGCGCTTCCTTCGCTTTCAACTCATAGCCAGAATAGGTATGAACTACATACCACCCCTTTGCCATATATTTGATGCTCCCTGAAAGATTTATCTGTTCTATAGACTGAGAAACAACTTCACGAGTTTTGTCAAAACGATATCGACGAATCCCAGATAAAATGCCGTGATGAAAGTAACAATGAGAACCACCGTGGTCGCGGAAATCGTTTCCTTCCTCGAAGGCCAGGTTACTTTCTTCAATTCAACCTTGACTTCCCTCAAGAACTGCTTGATGTCCTTCGGTTTAATCATCTTATCCTCTTTGATGGCAGGCCAGGAGGGATTCGAACCCCCAACATCCGGATTTGGAGTCCGGCGCTCTATCCGTTAGAGCTACTGGCCTACTTAACCTCCTTGTGAAGGGTATGTTTCCTGCAAAACCGGCAGTATTTCTTCATCTCCAGCTTTTCCGTCGTCGTGCGCTTGTTCTTCGTCGTGCTGTAATTCCGCCGCTTACATTCCGTGCAACTCAAATGAACGGTAATCCTCATCTATATCTCTCCAAGACAGCCTGAAACTTCAGCTTGTCAAGTCTTTATTCAATCACCTTACTGATGACGCCGGCGCCCACCGTCCGACCACCTTCCCGAATCGCAAACCGCAACCCGTCTTCCATCGCAATGGACGTGATCAGCTTTACCTCGATCGTCACGTTGTCTCCAGGCATCACCATCTCCACTCCCTCAGGTAAGGTCACGACTCCCGTCACGTCCGTCGTCCGAAAGTAAAACTGCGGACGATAC
>CAZKUZ010000260.1:0-2041 GCA_964556045.1 uncultured Thermodesulfobacteriota bacterium
TTCTACCGCAACTGGCAGCTGGCGTGTATCGCCATGCTGATCCTTCCCATCGCCGTCTATCCCATCGTGGCCTTTGGGCGGAAATTCTTCAAGTTCAGCACGCGAAGCCAGGAAACGATCGGGGATCTGTCCATGCTGATCCACGAGGCCATCACCGGGATTCGTATTGTCAAGGCCTTCGGAATGGAGGACTATGAAAAAAGCCGTTTCAGTGTCGAAAATGAACGTCTCTTCCGGATCTACATGAAGATTCAGAAGGTTCGAGCCCTCTCTTCCCCCGTGATGGAGACCCTTGGAGGGCTCGGGATCGCGGCGATCATATGGATCGGTGGCTTTCAGGTCTTGAAAGGGCATGCCACGCCGGGAACCTTTTTCTCTTTCATGACGGCCCTGTTCATGCTCTATCAGCCCATCAAGAAGATCAACAAGTCCAACAGTGTCGTGCAGGAAGGGCTTTCGGCCGCCCGCAGGATCTTTGACGTGATGGACATTCAGCCTTTGGTGACCGAGGCCCCGGATGCCATAGACTTTTCACCCGATTGGAAGACCCTCTCGTTCGACCACGTGGGATTCGCCTATGATAAGGAGATGGCGCTGAAAGATATTACCTTCTCCGTCAAGCGGGGAGAAATGGTCGCCTTCGTCGGGAAGAGCGGGAGCGGGAAATCGACCCTCCTCAATTTGATCCCGAGATTTCATGATGTCACGGAGGGCCGGATCACCTTCGACGGGACGGATATCCGTCGTTTCAAGATTTCTTCCCTGCGTTCCCAGGTGGCCATGGTGACGCAGGAAATTATCCTTTTCAATGACACGATTCGAAACAACATCGCCTACGGGGACCAGGATGTGCCGATGGAGAAGATCATCGAGGCGAGCAAGCTGGCTAACGCCCACGATTTTATCGTAAAGCTTCCCCAGGGGTATGACACCATCATTGGTGAGAAAGGGGTGAAACTCTCGGGCGGAGAACGGCAGAGGATCTCCATCGCCCGCGCCATGCTGAAGAACGCCCCGCTCCTCATCCTTGACGAGGCCACGTCCTCGCTGGACGCGGAGGCGGAGGTGGAGGTTCAGAAAGGGTTAAACAACCTCATGGCGAGCCGGACCGTCCTTGTCGTGGCCCATCGCCTCTCCACGGTTGTGGGAGCGGATCGTATTTACGTCTTGGAGAATGGGCGGATTGTCGAAGAGGGGACCCATCAAAGCCTCTTTACGGCGGGGGGACCGTATCGTCAGCTTTTTGATCTTCAGGTGAGAGATGGATACCTTTTGGAAACGGCTGCGGAATAGGTTAACCATTTCCCTCCTTCCCTACGTGGGCTACGTCGTGATCAGGGTCTTGAGTTGGACCATGCGGTTCGAAGAGAAAGGTGACGTGGAGACGATAGCCAGTTATGACAGGGAAGGACGACCCTTTATCAGTGTCTTTTGGCATGGACACATGCTGATGATGCCCGCTTCTCCCTATCGAAGGAAGGCCAAGGTAATGGTCAGCCGGCATCGGGACGGGGAGCTTATCAGTAGAATCATACGCCTGTTCGGCCTTGAGAGTTTTCGGGGGTCGACCACGCGCGGGGCCTTGAGCGCCCTGAGGGGAGGACTCAAGGCGCTGGCGGATGGGTATAAGGTGGTTTTAACGCCGGATGGCCCCAAGGGCCCGAGGCATACGGTTCAGATGGGTGTGATCGAGATGGCCAGGCAGTCCGGAGCCCCTATCATACCCGTTGTCTTTTCCGCAACAAGGAAAAAGGTGTTCTCTTCATTGGACCGCTTTATCCTTCCCTATCCTTTCTCAAAGGGTGTTTTTTTTTATGGAAGCCCGGTTTGGGTCCCGCGTGAGATAGGAAAGGAAGAGAGGGAAGTCATGCGCCGGCGGCTTGAATCCAAGATGCGCCAGATGACGGAGACGGTGGAACGCTATTGCGAAACGGGTGTCTGGAAAGAGGATGAATGAGCGTAGAATCGTTTGCCAAGGGAAGATGAGGTTTCATGGTCTTTCTCTATAATTTGCTGCAGACCCTTTTGCTGATCCTGTTTC
>CAZKUZ010000261.1:0-5104 GCA_964556045.1 uncultured Thermodesulfobacteriota bacterium
CTAAGGTGATATAGGTGCCCCGAGATGTTTCTTCACGAACTCATAAACATCAGGTGTCTTGGACGGGTCCTGCAGCATGAAGTGGTCGCAGTTTGTTTCTAATTTGCTGGAAATAGGCGGGCAGATATCACATTTCCATCCAATGGTAGAGGAAACGCAAAAGGCCGAGGAGGCGGTGGGAACTGCTCCGTCGTTATCGCCGTAACCCGTGCCGACTATAAAAAACCATCCGGCCTTGAGGAGGGAGTTATAGTTCCGATCAAACACCCAAGTGTATACCCATCCATTTGTACAACAGGGACCTACGGGAGGGCATTTTGAAAGACATTTGTGAACCTCAACCCATTTCCATCGTCCGGTTATTTTCCCTGAAACGATCGAGAATTTGCTAAAAAAGAGCGCAATTTCAATCTCTGATTTCAGAGAGAGTTCAAAGAGATAGAGATTTACAAGGCTTGGACTGCACGAAATCATTTCAATAGTGCCCGGCCCGGTAAAAATTCCCCCGGCTCCTTCGGGGGTGCCGCAATGGGGGGAGTCGAGAGTGATGAGAAGGCTGAAAGTCCCTCCTGAAGCGATGTATGATCTCGAGACGAGCCCTCCCATGGAATGGGCCACAAGAATCGGCTTTTTGGGGAGCAGGCCGGCGTTTTTAACCTGCTCATACATTTCGAGGCCGATGACTTCAAAGGGCTGTCGTGTGTCATATCCAAATCGCCAGAATTCGTATTTTTTGAAATAGCCTTCTTCTCTGAGCTTTTCGATCATGTCGTCCCAGGAGGCCGGACTGGACATCAAACCATGGACGAAGATGATGGGCTGTCCCGATCCGCCGTCTTTGGTCAGGTTGTAAAATTCGTTTCCCTTTAAAAGACTCGGAGCGCTTGTGGCCCCTTGTTCGATATGGGAATCGGTGGAGGTAAAGATAACGGTGCCGGAAGACCCGTCCGAAGACGTCCAATCCGCTAAAAAGTGTTCCTTTTCAATCTCATAAACTTTGCTGTTGAAATTACCTGAAAAGTTAAGCTGATCATTGCCTGTATTCACGGAAAATTCAAAGCGATCGTCATTCGCGTATCCCATGAAAAAAGTCTTGTCCCGCCCCGCTGCCGTCTGCCTGTAAAAATGGCCGGAAAAGACATCCCCCTGATGATAGCTGATATCTAAGAATACGTAGTTATCGGGTACCGGTTGCTTGACTGTATCCAGCTTACTGTCTACGAGAACACCATCCCAATACCCTTTGAGATTTTTTAAAGATGAATGACTGTTTGATCCGCTGTTGCATCCCATCAAAGAGACGAAAACCACAAGCGCCAATAAAAAGACTTTTCTCATTTTTCACTCCTTTGTGACATGATATGAGATCCATGAAGGTTGAATTTTCATCGCTTTCTGTCTATCCCAACGCATTCCTCCTTAAAGATTTGGTTGATGATTTAGTATTTTCAACGCTTATTGGCAATGTTTTTACCCAATCGAACCCTGAAGACTCCGGCCGTTTGTCAAGGAGCAACCCCCGTGGGATGCAGGCCTTTCAAGCCGTGTGCCGGGAATCTTATTTCCTGTCAAATCGGCGGGCTTTCGTTTTAATAGCCTGGACCTCCACCTTTGAATTAATGATTCCCACGTCGTTGAGAAGGTCACAGGTGAGGGCCGTCAGAAACAGGATCAGCATGGTAACCGCGAGGACCTTTCCCTTCGCGCTTTTCGATTTCTTGAAATAGACGATAGCCGGCAAGACACCAAAGAGAACGGCAATTCCCACGCCGCCCACGATTCCGATCATCTTGAGAAAGACGTGGGGGAAGAGAACGGCAATCAGCAGGGGTGGCAGGAATGTCAGGGAAGCAAGCAGGACCTTCCCCGATTTGCCGGCGCTGTGGACAAGGAGATCCCGGTTGAAATCCATGAGTCCCATGCCGTTGGCGATATACGAGGTGCAGATGGCGACAATGGCGAAAATGGTGGCGAAAAGGCTGAACGTGGGATTTTTCAGGATTTCTGAGATGGGAATGGTTGCCGGCAGACCGTGGGTGAAGGCGTAAACGATGTTGTACCTGCCTATTACGAGGGGAAGCACGCCGATACCCACGGCCACCCAGATCAGGTTCATGAGAAAACCGATACCCATGCCGATACCCATGCTCGTTTTGATGGCTTTCATATCCCATCCGAGATGGGTGGAAATGGAAGGGATGATATTATGGAAGTGAAACGCGGTCAGGATGACCGGAACCGCGATGGGAAGGAATTGCAGGTTGAAGAAAAACTCCCGTTTTAACTTAATACGTGTCGCGCCGATGGCGACGATGGCCGCGAACGCGACGGCAAGAACGACCATTAAGAGGCCGTTGTACCGGGCGACGATCTTCGTTCCTCCCATGGTAAAGGCCGACAACGCCGCGAAAAGACCAAGAACCGTGGCAATCTGCCAGAGCATATTGCCGGAAGGGATACCGAACACGTTCATGATAATGGCCGAGCCGCCGCAGAGATAAGCAGTCAGCAATCCATACAGGATGAACATATTGGTAATGACTGCCACCCATTTCCCGGTGAGCCCGAGATGCCGTTGGTAGAGGCTGGGGTAGTTGAAACTGGCGCTCTTCGCCTCAACGGCCTCCTGGGCGAGGGTGACCGCGGAGAAGTACATGGCGCCACAGCACAAGACCATGGTAATGAGGGAAAATATCAGCCCCGCTCCTCCGGTTTGAATCGGCAGGGCCAGGATGCCGGCGCCGATGAGGTTTCCCACCACCAAAAGCGCGATCATGAAAATTTCTTTCCTGTTTCCCATCGATGGTAAGGTCTCCATGAGATTGGGTTTAGATGAGTTCGATCAGCAGCTCACGCAGCAGACGGCGAGTCCGCCCCTTGCGGTTTCCTTGTATTTGACAGACATGTCTTTGCCCGTTTCCAGCATGGCCTCCACCACCTCGTCGAAAGAGATCTTTTGGCGGGAGGGATCACCGGTGATGGCGAGAAGATACGCGTTCATGGCCGTGACGGCCCCCACAGCGTTGCGTTCGATGCAGGGAACCTGGACATATCCCAATACCGGGTCGCATGTCATGCCAAGGTGGTGTTCCAGGGCGATTTCCGCGGCGTTTTCGACCCGTTTGAATTCCTTGCTTGTCGTGTAGGCGAGGAAGGCCGCTGCCATCGATGAGGCAACCCCGATTTCTCCCTGGCAGCCGACCTCGGCCCCGGCGATGCTGGCGTTGTGTTTGGCGATAAAGGCGATCAGGGAAGCGGCGAGCAATCCCTCGCACAGGGTCGCCTCTTTTATGCCGTGGTGGTGCTTGAGAAAATAGATGATGCCCGCCAGGACGCCAGCGGAACCCGACGTGGGGGCGGTGACGATTCGTTTCCCCGCGGCGTTTTCTTCGGAAGCCGCGATGGCGAAGGCGTTCAGCGAGACCAGTTCGCGCTCGACGGGGAACTTGCACCCCTTCGAGTTGTCGTGAAGGAACCTGGCCTTGCGTTGCAGCCCGATCGGCCCCGGCAGCACCCCATCGGCATTCAGTCCGTTCTCCACGGAACGGCACATGGTTTCCATGACTTCATTCATGCCCTCATAGATTTCTCCCCTCGTTTTTCCCGAAAGGGCCTCTTCGTTGCGGAGCATGATTTCGCTGAGCGACATCCCCGATTCTTTCAGGAGATCCTTGAACTCGGCCGCATTTTTATATTTGAAAGGGAGGGGTGGCGGGACTTTCTCGGTTTCGCCTTTCCTTTTGATAAATCCCCCTCCTATCGAGTAGTATTCTTCCTCTCGGAGAATTTTCCCGTCCCGGGAAAGCCTGAAAACAAGGGTGTTTTCGTAGGGCAGTCCCGGTTTGGATCCGGCGAAATGGATATTCTCCAGGGTGAGTGGAACATTCCCGCCCTGAAGATGGATATTGTAAACCTTTTCTTTGTCCATGAAGAGCTCTTGGAGAAGGTCACAGTCACAGGTGGCGGGCTCCCGGCCCATGAGGCCCGCCAGGATTGCCTTGTGAGTGCCATGGCCCATTCCCGTGGAGCTCAAGGAGCCGTAGAGAAATACGTCGAGTTTTGCCGAGGAGGGATCCATTTCAGAAGGGTTTCGTGATAACCTTTCCAGAAAATCACCCGCCGCCTTCATGGGGCCGATGGTATGGGAACTGGAAGGTCCGGGTCCCGGCTTGAAGATGTCGAAGATCGAGATGGAGATGTAATCTTCCATGTGAATCTCTCCTCTAAAGGGTATAATCCGTCCTGCTTATCAGGGTGCCGGGATGTTCCAGGCTTCCTCTGCCTCTCAATGGGGATCGCGTTGATTGTATTTGAAAGGCATTGACCCGTGTATTCAGTCACGGAACGGCGGAGTCCCGCCATCGCTTTGGATCTGGGTATTACCAACTATCAATCTTAACGTTTTCCGGTGGAATTATCAAGATGAGACGGGGGGCCCATCTGTTTTGAAACGTTCGGAGATGATAAAAGAGGTGTGATGGGCCGAAGGAGTGTATTCAAGTAATGGGAGAATTTTGAGTGAGAGCGGAGCAAAAGCGAGGAATCCTTTCGTGGGCCCTGTATGACTGGGCCAATTCCGCCTTTGCCACGGCGGTGATGGCGGGATTTTTCCCCGTTTTCTTCCGCCAGTACTGGTCGAACGCCGCGGACGTGACGGTGGCCACGTTTCGTCTCGGCCTGGCCAATACCGTGGCGAGCCTTCTCATCGCGGTTTCCGCTCCTCTTCTTGGTGCCCTGTCGGATCTCTATCAGAGAAAAAAGGGCTTTCTCATGATGTTCGCGTTGGTTGGAGTCGTGATGACGGGGGGACTCTTTTTCGCTCCGAAAGGGCATTATACCGGGGCCATGATTCTCTATATCATGGCGACGGTTGGGTTCATGGGCGGAAATATCTTTTACGATTCCCTCTTGCTGGATGTGGCGCCGGAAGGAGCGTTCGACCGCGTCTCGGCCCTGGGGTATGCCCTCGGATATGTCGGAGGCGACTTGCTTTTCGCCCTTTGTGTCTGGATGGTTCTGTTTCCTGCCACGTTCGGACTGTTGACGAAAGCCGCGGCCACGCGATTCTCCTTTCTCGTGGTTGCCGTCTGGTGGCTCATCTTTT
>CAZKUZ010000262.1:0-9409 GCA_964556045.1 uncultured Thermodesulfobacteriota bacterium
CCTAATGTCTTAAGTTCTTTACAAAATTCCTTTAATTGAGGATACCACACAAATACGGGGGTTTCAAGGTCATTAACCAGATACCACTCCCCCCTTCCCTGCTGGTCCTCCCCCTCAAGACTGAGGGGCATATTAACCTGAGCTTTCGGGTTTGTCAACTCCAATTCGAGGGCATCATAGACCCTTTTCGTGGGAATACCAAATCCCGGAAAGCCTATAAGCAGCCAGATATCGCGGGAGATTTCCAAGGGGGTCAAAATCTCCCCGACTCCCTCTGCCAGACAGGCCTGCTCCATGAAGAAGAAGGGGACATCCGCCCCGACCTCAAGGCCGATGGCACACAACTCCTCGCGCGCCAGATCAAGGCCGTAAAGATAGTCAAGCCCTTTCAATACGGCCGCGGCGTTGCTACTGCCTCCGCCCAGCCCGGCTCCCGCGGGGATTTTCTTATCGATGGTGATGGCAAGGGAAGCAACAGGACGGCCGGATTTCCTGAACGCGAGCACAGCCTTGTAAACAAGATTGTCACGCCCCGTCGGAATAGCGGGATCGTTGCAACGGATCTCCACGTTCCCATCCGCCGGCCCCGTAATGGACAATGCCACCTCATCCGCCAGGGTGATCGGGACCATGAGGGATTGAATTTCATGGTATCCGTTGGGAAAACGTCGAAGGACCTTTAGATATAAATTTACCTTTGCGGGAGACCAGACCCTGACCTTTCCTACCGCTCTGTCTCCCTCGATAATCCAACTGGATCGCATGGATCAGCCAACGTCGACCAAGCGGACCGCCTCAACGGGGCATACCTCTTCGCATGCCCTGCACTCGATGCACTCCTCCGGATAGGCAACGTTTACACCTTCTTCACCCTTCGTGAAGACCTGTCCGGGACAGGCGTCCACGCACTCGCCACACTCCGCGCACAGCTCCGAATCGATCCTGGGAATCATGATGTCAGAACATGCCAATCAGATAGGAAGATAGAAACTAAACGGCTTCGACGCTCTTGATCTCTGGAACCATTTCCTTGACAATGCGCTCCACACCCATTTTAAGGGTCATGACAGACATGGGGCAGCTCCCGCACGCGCCTCTCAAACGGACCTTGACCACGTTGTCTTCGATATCCACCAGCTCTATATCCCCACCATCCATCTGAAGAGAGGGACGAATTTTCTCAATGGCTTCTTCTACTTTTTCTCTCACTGTTTTCCTCCTTGAAAACCTAATTTACATATAACTATAACACCTATTTCCAAAAAGTCACCCCCTGATTCCAAAATTCAACAGAAAAAGCCCCTTTTCCTTGACTTCTCAACGGTTTTTTGTTAGCAAATAGATGTTCGCTGGGGGTGCTTCGCAGGCTGAGAGTCCACAGATACGTGGCAACCCCATGAACCTGATCTGGGTAATACCAGCGGAGGGAAGCGATGTTCAATCACGGTATTCTCCGAAAAATAACCCCTATATTCTTGTCTCCTGAGAAGGTCATCAGAGACATATCGGAAGGGGTTTAGCACGATGAACCCCTTCAAAATCTTCCGCAACCTGGGGCCCTCATGGGTCATCAGCGCCGTGGCGTGCGGCCCGGCCACTCTGGCGAGCGTGACCCTGTCAGGCAGCAGCTTCGGCTACGCCTTCCTATGGGTCGTCATCCTCAGTGCCGTTTTTGGCGCCACGGCCCAGTTTCTCGCCGCGAAGACGGCCGTCATCTTTGAAAAGGGAATCATTTCTCTCGTGAGAGAAAGGTACGGCCGATTCATGGCGGGGCTTCTCACCCTGGACGCCCTCGCCGCCACCTGGCTGGCCGCCGTGGTCCTCATGAAGGCCCTCGTCGGAATCACCTCCTACCTTACCGGGTTTCCAACCCCGTGGTGGGGGCTCCTCTATGCCTTTCTCTTCACGTTCCTTCTGGTCCGGGGAGGGTATCCCCTCTTCGAAACGGTCTGTAAGCTCCTGGTCGTCGGCGTAGTCCTCTGTTTCGCCGCCACCCTCTTGGTCGTTCCTCTGGATTGGTCCAGCGCACTCAAGGGGCTCCTGCCCACCCTCGCCGGGGGCGGCAAGGGGGCCATCATGATGGCCGGTATCATGGGCGGGGCCGTCCACATCACCATCATCGCCATGCACACCTACACGGTTCAGGAGAGGAACTGGAAGGTTGAAAACCTGCCCCTTGTCCGTCTGGACGTCATCTCCTCCATGCTCGTCGCCTTTGGCCTTTACAGTGTTGTCATCTTCCTCGTGTCGGCGGCTACCCTGCACGCCCACGGGATTCACGCGAAGGGGGCCCTGGATGTCGCCAAGAGCCTGAAACCGATCCTCGGGCCCTATGCCTCTGTGGCCTTCTTCGCCGGGCTCTGGGGTGCCACCGTCTCCACCATCATGCCCACGTTCCAGGCGGGGGCCTATTTCATCGCTGATTTTTTCAAGTTCCCCATGAAGGCCTCGGACCCTAAATTCAGAACCGCGATCCTCGTTGGCATCCTGTTGAGTCTTCTCGGTCCCTTCCTCAAGGGCGCCTTTTTTCCCCTCCTCATCGTCATGCTGGCCCTGGGATTGTGTGGAACGCCATTCATTCTCGTCCTCCTGCTAATCCTCTTAAACTCCCACCGTCCGGCTCGCGGTTTCTCCCTGAAACACCGCTGGATCACCTTGTTAGGCACCATTACCACGGGAATCGCGCTCTTCCTGGCGATCCGATTCATCCTCTCGATCATGGAGAAACATCTATGAAAACCTGTCGTCCTTTTTTTGGCCTGAAGACCCTAATCGTGGGAGACGTCAACACGGGTAAGACCTCTTACACCCAGCTTCTGCTCCTGGAGTGTCGGGGAAAGAAAACCATGGTCGTCCTCGACATGGCCCCGGAAAGGGTCAAGGATATCGGGGGAAAAATGCAGGTCCCTCCGGATCCCGACATCCACTACTTCACCACGCAGATTTACCCACCCCGTCTCTCGGCGAAAGACGACGCCGAGGCCCTCAAGATCGCCCAGAAAAACGCGAAAGCCATTGAGAGAGATCTCCTGACAAAGGCGGAAAGCATCCCGGCGGAAGCCCTCATCATCAATGACGTCTCCCTCTACCTCCAGGCGGGGAGTCCCAAGCGGCTTTTTCAAGTCATGGAAAAATTCCAGACCGTCATCCTGAATGGCTACTGGGGCAACACCTTTCCGGAGGGAGACTTGACGCGAAAGGAACGGGAAAACATGGAACGCCTTATGGACCACTGCGATCAGGTCATCGAGGCGGAAGAAATCAACCGATCAAATACCTGAAAGGGATACACATGAACTACACGAGACCTGTCGTTTTAACTGTGGCCGGCTCCGATTCCGGGGGCGGCGCGGGGATCCAGGCGGATTTGAAAACCATGACGGTTCACGGCTGTTTCGGCGTGAGCGTCGTCACGGCCCTAACGGCTCAGAACACCGTAGGTGTTCAGGGAATCTACCCCATCCCCCTGGACTTCATCCATCAGCAGCTCACCTCCATCTTCGACGACTTCGACGTTGCCTCCGCGAAAACGGGAATGCTGCACTCATCAGAGATCATCCATCTCGTCGCCGAGTTTTTCAAGTCGCGTCCCGAGATCTCGCTCGTCTGCGACCCTGTCATGGTCGCCAAGAGCGGAGACAAACTCCTGAGGGATGACGCTATCTACACCCTAAAACGCGAACTCCTTCCCCTTTCCACGGTCATTACTCCCAACATCCCCGAGGCGGAGGTTCTGTGGGAACACGTCATTCAATCCGAGGAGGAGAAAGAAGCCGCCTGTAAGGCCATCTATCGGATGGGGGCCCGTTCGGTCCTTCTCAAAGGAGGCCACGAAGAGGGAGAGGTGAGCACGGATCTCCTCTACGACGGCGTAGAGTTCCACCGTTTCTCCACCCCACGATACGCGACAAAAAATACCCACGGCACCGGCTGCACCACCTCAGCGGCCATCGCCTCCAACCTCGCCAAGGGGATGGATGTGGTAAGGGCGGTGGCGGAAGCCAAGGGCTACATGGATACCGCTATTCGATTTTCGCTCGCCATCGGCCACGGACACGGCCCCACGGATCATTTCGCCGCCGTAGAGAGGGAAAGGGAACGCTACACGGTTCTGAAGGCCCTTCAATCCGCCGTGGAGCGCTTCTCCAGCCACTCCGTCGGCGAGCTGATCCCCGAGGTCCAGACCAACATCGCCTACGGCCTCCCCTTCGCGACGACCCATGAGGAGGTCGCCGCCATCCCCGGACGAATCGTCAACCTGAACGGCCGCCCCCACGCCTCCGGCTGCCCCGCCTTCGGAGCCTCTCGACACATCGCCTCCATCGTTCTCACCGTCATGCGCGTTTCCCCTGAGTACCGGAGTGTCATGAACATTCGATACGACTCGGCGCTCCTGGAAAAGGCCGAGGCGCTGGGGCTTACCGTATTATCATTCGATCGAAAAGATGAGCCCCCTTCCGTGAAGGAACAGGAGGGCTCCACCTTGGAATGGGGGACAAAGGAGGTTTTAAGCAAAACCGACAGGATCCCCGATATTATCTTCGACACGGGGGATGTGGGGAAGGAGCCGATGATCCGCATCATCGGGAAAACCCCCATGGACGTCGTAGACAAGGCCTTGAGAATCGGAGGGGTTCAATAGAAGGCACGGGTTAATCTCCCTCTGCTGCGACAACGAACATCTCATCCCTCGGTTAAACAAAGGAGGAGAATCATGGACGCCTTGAAACCCGTTGGCCCGAAGGAGAGGACCTGGGGAGGATTCGACTTTTTCATCCTCTGGGCAGGCGCGGGAATCTCCCTGGCTGAGATCTGGGCGGGCGGCATGCTCCGGCCCATGGGCTTTCTGATCGGTGTGGCCGCCATCCTCGTCGGCCATCTCCTCGGAAACACCGCCCTCGCCCTCGGAGGGCTTCTCGGATCCGAACACGGTATTCCCACAATGGTGGCGCTGCGCCCCTCGTTCGGCATCCGGGGATCCTACCTCGCCTCGATACTGAATATCATCCAACTCATCGGCTGGACGGCCGTGATGATCTGGATCGGAGGAAACGCCGCCGACGCCCTCCTGAAACCCATCCTCGGATCTCACCCCAAGGCCTGGATGGTAGGAATCGGGCTGGTTACCATCATCTGGTCCTTCGTGGGAGAGACCTTTTGGAAGTGGCTCCAGCGCATCTCCGTCACGGGTCTCCTCATCCTCTCCGCCGCCATGACCCTGATGGTCTTCAAATCCTATGGCTGGCACAATCTCTTAAGCGCGGGAGGAGAGGGCGGCCTGGCCATCCCCCTTGGGATCGATCTGGTGGTCGCCATGCCGATTTCCTGGCTTCCCCTCGTGGCCGATTATTCCAGGTTCAGCCGAAAGAATGCGCCGGCCTTCTGGGGAACCTGGTGGGGCTACTTCTTTCTGAGCAGCTGGATGTATCTCGTGGGGCTCGCCGCCGCCATCGCGACCAAGAGCGACACGCCCGATTCCATGGTTATCCAGCTGATGGCCCATGCCGGATGGATCTTCCCAGCCCTTCTGATCATCCTCTTCTCCACCTTCACCACCACATTCCTGGACATCTACTCCACGGCCGTCTCCGCCCAAAACCTCTTTCCGTCTTTAAAGGAGAAGCGGGGAATCGTCATCGCCGGCATCCTCGGCATTCTCATCGCCCTGGTTTTCGACGCCACCCAATACGAAAACTTCCTGCTTCTTATCGGATCGTTCTTCTGTCCCATGTTCGGGGTAACCTTGACCGACTATTTTCTCACCCGGAAGAGACATATAGACGTGGAGGCTCTTGATAAAAAGGCGGGGATCTACTGGTACAGCAACGGAATCCACTGGAAGGCCATCGTCGCTTGGCTTTTTGGAGTCGTGCTCTACCAGATCAGTTTCCGGTCGGGGTGGTCCATGGGAGCTACCCTCCCCTCCATGCTCGTCTCGGCGGGCATCTACCTGCTCCTGCGGCCCAAGGCCCACGCCCGCTCATAGAAAAGAAGGCACAAAAAAGCGGGAACCTCTTTCGGTGGTTCCCGCTTCCGTTTTTGTAACTCTATCAGCTACGTTTACATCGCACGCTGGACGTTTTTCGCCACAGGGCCGCGATCGCTTTCTTCGATATCAAAGGTTACTTCTTCGCCCTCTGATAGCGTTTTGAAACCAGGCATGTTAATCGAGGAAAAATGAACGAATAGATCCTGACCATTTTCCTGCTCGATGAAACCGTAGCCTTTTTTCTCGCTAAACCACTTAACTTTTCCTGTTGCCAACACTCTCAACCTCCTTTCCTCGTTTTTTCATGGTCCCTGCCAAAGGTCGAAACGCTGGCAAACGGAAAATACTTCCAAAGCCTAAGTAGCGAAACCGACCCGCTGTTTGTAGCCGGGCCATACATTCTGACCGCTTGTATCATAAGGTAATCGACAAAGTCAAGGAAATAATGAAAGGGCTATTTCCCCGCTCCCATCATCTTTTCTATCTTTGCCTTTTTCCTTAAACTCGCGATCAAGGTCTGAACATCCTCCTGAACCTTTTTCTGCTTCAGGTATGTCTTAATTTTTTCTTCCACCTTTTTGAAATCGGTCATGGACTCGGGCTTCTTATCCGTTACCTTGATGATATGAAACCCAAAACGCGTCCTCACGATCCCGCTCGTTTGACCGGGCTTCATCGCGAAGGCCGCCTCCTCAAAAGGCTTTACCATCTGCCCCCGCTTGAAAAATCCCAGATCTCCGCCCTTCTTGGCGCTGGGGCCTTCGGAAACCTCTTTCGCCACCTTGGCAAAATCGTCCCCCTTTTTCAGTCTCGCCTGGGCCGCCTCGATCTTCTTCTTTGCCGCGGCAACCTTTTTCTTGTCCGCATCCGAGGCCACCTTCACCAGGATGTGACTCGCCCTCACCTGTTCCGGCTGTTTGAAATACTCGGGGTGCTTGTCGTAGAACTCCTTCGCCTCTTTATCCGTGATTTTTATCTTCGAGGCGATCTTCTTATCGATAAGCTCTTTTATCGCCAGTTGCCGCTTGATCTGATCCTCCAATTCCGATTCCGTCAGATTCACCGTCTTCAAGGCCTCGGAAAAGGCCTTTTTGTCGGAAAATTTCTTCCGTAAGTCTTCCACTTCTTTATTGATCTTGTCCTTAGAGATTTTTATCCCTTCCTTTTCGCTCTCCTGATAGAGGAGTTCCCGATCGATCAGGGTATCCAGGACTTTGTTTTCCACATTCTTGAGGTTTTTCCCCTCGAGCTTCTGTCCCATCTGGACGAACCTGCGCCGTGTCTGATCCACTGACCGATTCAGGTCTTTCCTGCTGATAACCACTCCATTGACCACCGCGACTTTATCCTTCACCGTTTTGGCCGCCTGCGCGTTTCCTTCTGAAACAAGCACCACGGCACCCAAAAGGAGCAGCCCTACTAAACCTCTTCCTACGTGATTTGACCTACAAAACATCCTAACCTCCTAAAAAAATTTAGCCCCATCCGGGGCCTTCAAAAGACACCTTTTTACCATGCCGTCTTTCCTCAAGAAAGTCTTTTAACAGGTTTCAAGAGAAAATACAAGTCACCCTGGAGCCCCCAAAGCCAAGGAACTTCCCGCGCGCCCCGCTTGCGATGAGCCCATGGTTGTGTTAAAAATTCCAGCAATGGAACTACAGCCCGGCATGCGTCCGGCACGGGAACAAATCTATCTTCAAGGGGAAAACCGATGACATCCGAAATGAAAGAACGCCTCACTCAAAGCAAGCAGAAACTCCTGGCCCTCCGGAGCTATCTTTGACATCGAAAACAAGGAAAAAGAGCTTCAGAAGCTCAGTGCCGAGTCTGAAAAGGGTGATTTCTGGCAGGACGCCAATCGTGCCAAGGAGATTCTAAAACAGCAGGCGGATCTCAAAAGGGACATCGACACCATCAAGTCTCTGGAAACGGAGTACGACGACCTGGAGGCCTTGGTCGAGCTCCTTGAGGAAGAAGCGGACAAGGAGTCGGAAGAAGAGCTCGAACGGCGACTCAACGGCCTCGAACAGAAGATCCAATCCCTTGAATTCCAGCAAAAGCTGGGAAGCCCCGATGACCGCAGCAACGCCATCGTCAGTATCAACGCGGGGGCCGGAGGCACGGAGGCCCAGGATTGGGCCGAAATGATCCTGAGGATGCTCCTGAGGTGGTGTGAGCGAAAGGGCTACGAAACGGAAATCATCGATTTCCTGGCCGGCGACGAGGCCGGGGTCAAAAGTGTGACCTTCACGGTAAGGGGGCCTTACGCCTATGGATACCTCAAGGCGGAAAACGGGATTCACCGCCTGGTGAGGATTTCCCCCTTCGACGCCAATCGCCGGCGTCACACCTCCTTCGCCTCTGTCTCCGTCATCCCGGAAAAACCCGAGGACGTGGATATTGAAATCGACGAGTCAGACCTAAAGATAGACACCTACCGCGCCAGCGGGGCCGGAGGCCAGCACGTCAACAAGACCGATTCCGCCGTCCGCATCACCCACCTCCCTACCGGTATCGTGGTTCAATGCCAGAATGAACGCTCCCAGTACCGGAACAAACAGATGGCCTTGAGCGTGCTGAAATCCCGTCTCTACGAGCTAAAACGCAGGGAGGAAGAGGAAAAGTTAGAGGCATTAAGGGGCGAAAAGAAGGGAATCGAATGGGGAAGCCAGATTCGGTCTTATGTGCTCCATCCCTACCGAATGGTCAAAGATCACAGGACGGGCATGGAAACCGGAAACGTGGACGAAGTTCTGGATGGGGGCCTCGACGCCTTCATCAACGCCTACCTGATGCAGGGAGCCCCCCAGACGGGGTAAGAGGATGGATTTCGTCTTCCTGCGCTTTCAAAAAGATTATTCACTAAGCGCAATCAAGGAAAAAATCGAGGGGATCTTCCGGGACTCATGGACGGCCTACCATGGCTTGGGGAAGGGAGACTCCGTTCTCCTAAAGCCCAACTGTCTCAGCGCCAAACCGCCGGAGGCCGCCGTCACGACCCATCCGGTGATCCTGGAAGCCGTCATCCAGCTCCTCAGGGATCACGGCTGTCAAGTAGCGATTGGGGACAGCCCCGCCCTCCAAAAGCTCTCCACCGTGGCCAAGAAGGCCGGCATCTCGTCCCTCTCGACGCGTTATTCCATCCGTTTCCGGGCCTTCGATGATCCCATCAAAATCAAGGGACCTGAAAACGGCGTCTTCAAGGTCTTCGAAATCTCCAGGCATTGCCTCGAATACGATTACTTCATTAACCTCGCGAAATTCAAGACCCATACCATGATAGGGCTGACGCTTTGTATCAAGAACCTCTTCGGGTGCGTACCGGGAAAGAAAAAGGCCGCGTGGCATCTCGCCATCGGGGAAGATCGCGGGCTCTTCGCCCGCATGCTCGTTGAGCTTGCCTCCATACTCCCTGTCGAT
>CAZKUZ010000263.1:0-9604 GCA_964556045.1 uncultured Thermodesulfobacteriota bacterium
AGCTATCCTTGCGGGGTTTGTTCTGGCGGGCTTTCTAACCCTCTCGACACGGCCCGCGGAAGCGGCAAACGCACCGAAGATTTACAAAATGGAAGGGACCATCGCGGCCATCGACCTGAAATTCAACACGGTAGTCGTGAATGTCCCCTTGACGGAGAAAAAGATCTTCAAGGTAGGCGGGCCGCTGGCAAAAGACGCGACTTTAAAGAAGGGAGACAACACCAACCTTACCTTGAAGGATTTCAAGGTAGGCGACAAGGTCATCGTGGAATGGGAACCTACCTCCCAAGGACATCTGATCAAATTGCTCGAGGGCAGGTAGGTCACAAAAACGCTATCTTTCTTCTCCTCCTTTCTCCCCTCATAAGGCCTGCTTCGGACCCCCTGAAGCAGGCCTCCTCCCTCCTTTTCCGGATTTTCATCCGTGCAGTGATTGATCCAGCGCCTTCAAGGAAGTTTCCAGCATGATCTCCGAAAGCGTGGGATGGGCATGAATGGTTTCAGACAGTTCCGCTGTCGTGCACCCCGTCTTGACGGCCAACGTCGCCTCTCCCAGCAGTTCCGTCGCGTGGGGTCCAACGAGATGAACCCCTAAAACCCTGCCGCTTCCCTTCTCTGATACGATCTTGGCCTGCCCGGCAATCTCCCCGATGGCATGCGCCTTGCCCAGGACCCTGAACAGGACGGTATCGGACCGCGCCTCGACCCCCCGCTCCCTGGCCTGGGCCTCGGTCAGACCCACATCGGCCACCTCCGGAGTCGTGAAAATGGCACCCGGGACGGCTGAATAATCCATTTTCCTGAGGGCCCCCATCGCGTTCTCCGCCGCGACACGCCCTTCCATGGAAGCCACATGGGCCAACATAACCTTGGAGGGTCCCAGAACGTCCCCAATGGCATAAACGCCCGATCCGCCGGCCTCCATCCGCGCATCGACCTCAATCCATCCCCTCCCCTCCCTCCGAATACCGAGGGCTTCAAGATCCCCGAGGTCCGTCGTGTTGGGCGAACGTCCCACACAAACGAGGACCTTATCCACCAATTCGGACAAGGGCTTCCTGTCCCTCTCCGTGGGAGACTCAAGGAAGGGGGAAGGACCTATCTCCACGCGCAATTTGCCTCCCTGGTCCGAGACGGCCTCGACACTTCGGTTCACCATGAAGACGATTTTTCTCTTCTTCATCTCACGCTGAAGCACCTTGGAACAGTCCTCGTCCACCGAAGGTAAGGGCAAGATGCGGGACAAGGCCTCCACGACAACTACCCTGGCCCCCAATGATGAGAACAAGAAGGCGAACTCGCACCCGATCACGCCGCCGCCGACAATCAGGATAGACTCTGGAACCTCCCGCAGTTCAAGGGCGTGATCACTGGAGATAATTTTCTCCCCATCGAAGGGGAGTCCGGGCAGGCTGAGGGGACGGGTACCCGTTGCCAGGATAAGCCTGTCCCAAGCGACATCCTCCTCTCCGCCCTCATTCAACCGAACCCGAACCACGCCCCGCTCCTTCACGTAACCCGTTCCCGACAAGACCCGGATGCGATGGTGTTTCAACAGATTCAAAACCCCCCGGCACTGATCCTGAACGACCTTCTCCTTCCTCTCCAACAAGCGGGGCATGTTCACCCGCACATCCCCGTCAACCGTAATCCCAAACGCGTCAGCCTTCCTTATCTTACCCAGCAACTCTGCCGTGGTAATCATCACCTTGGAGGGGATACATCCCCTATTCAGGCAAGTGCCTCCCACGCTATCCGCCTCGATCAGCGTAACCTCCGCTCCCAGTTGCGCGGCCCTGACAGCCGCCACGTATCCCCCGGGACCCGCGCCCAATACGACAATCTTAACTGACAAAACCGTCTCCTCCTTATTCAATGAAATTTCCCGGCCTCCCTCTCCCCACCCAGTCAAAAAGGGAAAGCCGAAACCGCCGTTGTCTCTTGTCCTCGCCAAAAAACGCCATTTGAATTCCCTCCATGTTCACGGATAACAGGCATTTTGTCAACCGAAGTGTTCAAGGGGAGATAACATTACCACTTGGTAATTTTCCCATCATCACCCGGTAACTTGACACTGCTATTTTCTAAAAGGCCCAAGGCGTTATCCTCGGATCGACTCACACGACACGAGGAAGATTGCAACGAAAAGCCTCATGAGGTACAAAGAAAATGTCCACCATCATTGGAAAAATCATCATGGCAAACAGGTCGTTCATGAACCATGAATTCAGTTTGTACAGGAATCGATCTCTAAACGATTTCTTCCCGGACAAACGCGATGTCTTCCTTACCGTCCTCGCGGCGCTGACAGCCTGTCTCATTGCGATCCTTTTCGTGGACCGTCCCATCGCCCTCGCCATGCGGTCGGCGGCTCCCCCCATCCGCCAATTCTTTTCTTACGTCACCCTGTTCGGGAACTCCACACCCTACCTCATCCTTTTCGGGATAATCTTCATTCTCTTCTATCCCGCGTCGAAATCCGAACGCTGGAAGGATCATGCCGGGTTTCTCAGGAAATACGCACTGATCTCCTTCTTCATCTTTGTCTCCATCGCCCTCTCCGGCATTCTCACAGACGCCCTCAAGGTCATATTCGCCCGATACCGTCCCGTCATGCTCTACAACGAGGGGAAATACGGTTTTATCTTCTTCAGGACATCCCCGGCCAAGGTCCTCTCTTTCCCTTCAGGCCACGCCAACACCATCGCCGCGTTCATGACCGCCCTCTATCTCCTCAAGCCTCGATACGGCCTTATCTATCTATTTATTGCCCTGATGGTCATCGCCAGCCGAATCATTATCGGAGAACACTTCGTAAGCGACGTGGTAGCAGGCGCTTATTTAGGGGTTCTGACCACCTACTACTTGAGGGGCTTCTTCCTGCTTCATCATGTGGACATATTTTCAAAACATCCCCGTCCCGTGCGTTAAATAATCAAACAAAACGTGCTATTATCCGCGCGACATGCAACGTTTAATCTCCTTCAAACACCGGCTCTTTCGTAGCGTCACTACCCGGCTTACGTTTTTTCACCTCGTCCTCTTCGGCCTTTCTTCCCTCGTTGTCTTCATCCTTATCCATCTATCCCTCTCCTACACCCTCCTCGAGCTGACCGATAAGTACCTCCGCGACGAGATCAAGGAGGAAGAAAATTTATTCAACGTCAATGGGATAAAAAAACTCCAACAGGAATTCTTCAACGAATCCCTCGGAGAAAAACGTTTTTCGGTATTCTATCTCCTCCTCTCTTCCCAGAAAAAGATTCTCGCCTCCTCGGATCTGTCACCCTGGAAAGGCTTCTCCCCGATCCCCAAAGGGTTCGACACCCTCAAAGAGGGGGATGAAATTATTCAAACCCTCCCCCGGCCCGGCAGCAAACACGAGGTTCGCGTTATCAACAAAAAAATCCAGGGCGGGCTGATCCTGGAAATCGGAAAATCGCTCAAAGACAACGACGAGATCCTCGAAAGCGTGCGCGAAATCTTCGGGTACGGATTTCTCTCCATGTTCACCTTGGGGACACTTCTCGGATGGATCATCTCAAAACGGGCCATGACAGGCGTAGAGAGAGTCACCAACACGGCGATTCAGATTGACCGGGGAGACCTCAGCCGCCGCGTCCCCATCGGCAAAGAGGGGGAGGAGATCAAGGCACTCGCCCAAGCCTTCAACAACATGCTCGACCGGATCCAACTCCTCGTAGAAGATCTGGAAAGGGTCACCAACAACATCGCCCACGACCTTCGGAGCCCCCTGACACACATTCGGGGTATGGCCGAAAACATGCTGACAAACGAAAGGGACATCCACGCCTCCCAGGAAATGGCCGGCGCCATCATTGAAGAGTGTGACCGGCTCGTCGGTCTCATTAACACCATGCTTGAAATCGCCCAGACAGACTCCGGGTTGGCCAGATTGGCGAAGACCTCGGTCGACATCCCGGGAATCATACGTGAGGCCATAGACCTGTTTCAGCCCGCCGCGGAAGACAAGGGAATCTCCCTCTCCGCCCGCCTGCCGAAAACAGCCCTTACGATCCATGGCGACAAAACGGCCCTTCAAAGGGTCGTGGCGAATCTCCTGGACAACGCCATCAAGTTCACGGACAGGGGCGGGAAGGTGGTGATCACCGTGAAAGAAGACCCCACGAGAGCTATCATCGAGATAAGCGACACCGGGGAAGGGATCACCCCAGAAGATCTCCCCCATATCTTCGAACGTTTCTACAGGGGGGATAAAAGCCGCTCCACTCAGGGAAACGGCCTCGGACTAAGCCTGGCTCTCTCCATCGTTCGTGCCCACGGTGGAAACATTGAGGTCATCAGCTCTCCCCACACGGGCAGCACCTTTACGATCAGGCTTCCCCGTGAACCGGCAAACTAATTTCAGAAACGGCTTTTAAACAAACGGCCGAATGTTTTCAGATTCATTATAGCGAGGTAATGTTCCCGTCATTTGAAGGTCATTTTTGTATGATAACAAAACAACGGTCGAAAGAGATTGGAATCCTACCCGAAGAAATTCGGAAGAAGCGCAAAGAGAATTTCTTCGGATAAGAGATTCTGACAAAACGTCAGGACGGAAAAGATGAATTCCGGGATCTCCCGGCCGCCCTGTCGGAACGAGAGGCATTTTGATATGCTTAGGGCCATGAAACGGGGAAAGGCATGGTAAAAAACAAGGCGGCGCTGAAGACCTCCTTCATCCTTTTATTGGTTCTCATATCCCTCTCCGGAATCTTTTCCCGCGACTTATGGAAGCCGGATGAGCCGCGCGTGGCGGAGATCGGGCGAGAGATGTGGGTAAACCACCAGTACGTCATCCCCACCCTGGACAAGAGGCCTTTCCTCGAAAAGCCCCCTCTCTACTGGTGGGTTATGAGCATCTCCTATGAACTTTTCGGTGTATCGGACGCGAGCGCCCGCCTTCCCTCCGCTTTGTTCGCCTTCTTGACGCTTTTCTTTACCTATCTCATCGGCAGGCGTATCGGAGGTGAAGAAACCGGCATGTTCGCCGCCCTGGTCCTTGCGACACTCTCGAAGTTTTCCGTCATCTCCCACCGATGCCTCGTGGACAACGCCCTCATCTTCTTCGTAACCCTGGGATACTACGGATTCTTCATCGCCTACAACTCGGAAACACCCCGCGGCAAATGGGTCGGCTACAACCAGATGGCGGTCGCCTCGGGGTTGGCCTTCCTGTCCAAGGGGCTGGTTGGGCCCGGATTGATCATAGCCCCTCCCCTTCTCGTCCTCCTGATTTACCGGGATTTCAAGGAGTTCAAACGAATCGCGCCCCAGATCGGAGTGGGAATACTCCTGTTCATCGCCATCGTCGCGCCCTGGATCGTCGGCCTGTATTTCACCGGGGGTGGGAACGCGCTCCGGGAGTATCTCCTGCAAAACACCTTGGGCCGGATGCTGCCATCCGCTATTCGTCAATACGTGGGAGGGCATCAACACGATTTCCTCTTCTACTTCAGGAAACTTCCCGAGAGCTTCGTCCCCTGGGTTGTCGCCCTGCCCGCCGCCATCCTCTTCCTCGTCCATTCTCCGAAAGCCTTTGATAAAGAGAACCGCAAAGGACTGATAACCGCCATGCTCCTGTTCGCCGGTGCCTTCCTGCTTCTCTCCTTGCCCGCGACAAAAAGGAGCCTTTACCTCGTTCCCATCTACCCCCTATGCGCCATCGTCATCGGGGGGTGGCTGTCCCACGTTTGCCGTCGCCAGAGCCCCGCGACAACCCTGGAAAGATGGACGCTGTTGGTGCTGCTCGGCGCGCTTTCAATCATCCCTTTGGGTATCGCCATTGGCTCCATCTTCATCGTCTTAACCGGTATCGGTCCCCAAGGGATTCAAATGGCCCCCGTCATTCAACGCTTGACACCCATGCTTGTACTGATCGTCCCCCTTGGGATCCTCGCGTTTCTTTTCCTCGCGAACAAATTTCTCAAGGCCATGAAAAACAAAACCGTTCCCTCCTGCGTGGTCATTTTTACAACGGTCATCCTACTCTTCCTGGCCTACCATGAAGGAGCCGTGAGGATCATGAATTCCGTCAAGAGCATTCGGGCCTTTCCAGACAAGGCAAGACCCCACATCCGCCGCGATATCCCTCTGGCCGGCTACAACCTCGATGAGCTTACCCGGGGGATGATCCCCTTCTACACGGGACACTACATTAACGAGTTCTACAAACCTTCCTCCCTCATCCATTTCTTACAAACCCACCCGGAGGCGTTACTGATTATCCCCGAGCGAGAGGTTGGGAAACTCCCCTCAAACCTAAGGGAAAAACTCGAACTCATAACAGGGCACGATTATACGCGACGGTTCAAGCTCCGGCTCTATCGAGTGAGATCTGCTCCAAAAGAGACGCGCCCCTCCACCCCAACCTCACCCATTCCCACGACGAAACCTTCCCAACCAGGTCAGGGAATTTAACCACCATGAAAAAAGACTCGGCTCAAAAATCGAAGTACCGGATCTTGTCCCCCCGGGTTCAGGTTCCCACTCCGATCACACGAGAAGCGGTTGTCTAAAGTGAAAAATATCGATATAAAGAGGCCATATGGAAAGTAATCAACGTCCAAAGCTCTCCATCGTCATTCCCATGAAAAACGAGGCCGTCAACATCGACCCGCTCTTTCAACGCCTCTTTCCAGTCCTGCACGACCTTTCCATTCCCTTCGAGGTCATCTGCATCGACGACGGCTCCACGGATGAGACGCTTGCAGGCCTCAGACGGCACCAGGCAACCCATCCAGAGCTCGTCATCCTCTCCTTCGCCAGAAACTTCGGCCAGCACGCCGCGGTCATGGCGGGATTCGAACAGGCAAGGGGGGAATGGATCATCACGTTGGACGCCGATTTACAAAACCCCCCTGAGGAAATCCCGAATCTCGTCGCGGCATTCAAGAAGGGCCACGATCTCATCGGAACCTATCGGGAAGGGCGCCAAGACCCCTTCTTCAGGCGATTCGCCTCCGACCTGGTCAATCGGATGACCCGGAAGATCTCCGGCGTTTCCATCAAGGACTTCGGGTGCATGCTCCGTGGCTATACCCAAGATATCGCCAAGCAGCTTGCCCGCCAAAAGGACTACCGCATCTTCATTCCGGCCCTCGCTACCCTTTTTGCCAAAAACCCCGTTGAGATTCCCGTGTCTCACGCCCCGAGAACAGCGGGGGTCTCCAAATACTCCTTCCTGAAACTTCTGAGCCTTCAACTGGATCTGATGACAAGCCTCTCTTTGGCCCCCTTACGTTTTCTCTTCTTCACGGGATCCATTATCGCCATTCTCGGGATCTCCTTCGGGCTCCTCTTGATCCTCCTTCGCCTCATCCTCGGCCCGGACTGGGCCGCTCAAGGCATTTTCACCCTGTTCGCCGTCCTCTTTATCCTGATCGGGGGGCAATTTATCGCCTTCGGACTCCTGGGGGAATACATCGGCCGTATCTTCAAGGAGGTCCGCGGGCACCCGAGTTACGTCATCAGAGAGATTTACAGGGGAAGGCCCGAAGATTCGCAAATCAACAAAACCGATGGGAGTCATCCATGAAGATACTCATCCTTGGCGTCAATGGATTCATCGGAAGCAACCTGACCCGTCGGATCCTCTCCGAAACCGACTGGGAGCTCTACGGGATGGACCTCTCCAGTGACAAGTTGGAAGGCCTTCTCAACCGACCCCGATTCCATTTCCTCGAGGGGGACATCGCCATCAACCGCGAGTGGATCGAATACCACATCAAAAAATGTGATGTCTGCCTGCCCCTCGTGGCCATCGCCACCCCCGCGACCTACATGAAAGATCCCCTGACCGTGTTCGAGCTCGATTTCGAAGAGAACCTCCGGGTGATCCGCCAATGCGTGAAGTATAAGACCCGGGTGATTTTCCCCTCTACCTCGGAGGTCTACGGGATGTGCCCCGACGCACGCTTCTCGGAGAGCACGAGCCCCCTGGTCTACGGTCCCATCCAGAAACAGCGATGGATCTACGCCTGCGCGAAGCAGCTCCTGGACAGGGTCATCTGGGCCTACGGGAGGGACCGAGGCTTGCAGTTCACCCTCATCCGCCCCTTCAACTGGATCGGCCCGGGCCTGGACCGCATCGACGCGCCAAAGGAAGGGAGTTCCAGGGTGGTGACCCAGTTCCTGGGACACCTGCTCCGCGAAGAGCCCATCCGTCTCGTTAATGGCGGCAGACAGCGGAGAAGCTTCACCTACATCGACGACGGGATCGACGCCTTGATGAAAATCATCGAGAACGAAAACGGTATTTGCGACGGGGAGATTTTCAACCTTGGAAACCCCAACAACGATCTCTCCATCCGGGAACTGGCGGAACGAATGATCTCGATCCTCCGGGAATTTCCCTCGTTACAGGAGAAGGCCGACAAGGCCAAGATCGAGGAGATCCCGGCGGAGGCCTACTACGGAAAGGAATACGACGACATGCAGCATCGGGTTCCGGATATCACGCGCGCGAAGGAACTTCTGAAGTGGGAACCCCGAACGGGCATCGATGAAGCCTTGAAAAAGACCATTCAGTTTTACAGCGGCATCAGCGATCTTCAGGCCGCGGAAGAGCTTGGGAGCCTGTAAACCAATCGTGTCCGACAACCGCCCTCTCTCCCTGAAAGTTGATGTGGACACCCACGACGGGATGCGCGACGGGGTGCCTCGCCTCCTTGAAGTCTTTAGAGACGAAGGGGTCAGGGCCACTTTCTTCCTGTCCTTCGGCCCCGACAACGCCGGAAAAGCCGTCTTCAACCTTTTCAAAGAGAAAGGCTTCCTCAAAAAGATGGTCAAGACCCGCGCTCCCAGTCTCTATGGGTTCCGGACCGTTCTATCCGGCACCCTGCTCCCCGCCCGTCCCATCGCGACGAAATTTCCCGAAATCGTCCGGCAGATCGAGGCCGAGGGTCACGAATGTGAAATCCATGCGTGGGATCACCGCCTCTGGCAGGACCATATCGCCACCATGTCGCCGGAAGAGATTCAAGAACAGCTCATGAACGCGATCGCCGCCTACCGTAAGATCCTCATCCATCCCCCCCGGGCCGTGGCCGCCCCTTCCTGGAGGATCACGGACACCGTCATCTCCCTGGAAACGGTCATGGGATTCGACTACGTCAGCGATCTCCGGGAGAGCCCACCCTGTTTCATCCAAACGAAAAACGGCACCCTCTCTCCTTTGCAGATTCCCACGACAGGGCCCTGCCTGGAAGAGCTTTTGACGATGGGAATTTCCGACGAGGAAACCTGCGTTACCCGTATCATCGACGCCGCTATGACCGCGCCTTTTCCTGTAATCGCCCTCCACGCAGAGGTGGAAGGGGGACCCTACACACAGTTCTTGAGGAAACTCCTAACGGCCATACGGCAGAATCCTTTTGAGATCGTCCCGCTTGGAGAAATGGCGAAAACTCTCTTAAAAGATAAAGATAAGATTCCCATACGCCGACTTGCTCGGGTCGAGCTCTCCGGGCGAGCTGGTTGGGTGTCCAGTTCCGCTCCGTAACCTCCCTCAAACATTAAAAAGAGATCATGTCCGCGTCATCCCGAGATAAACCACGCCGTTTAGACTTGGAAAAGATTC